>JANOKE010000785.1:0-1915 GCA_031419135.1 Gemmatimonadaceae bacterium | reverse complement strand
TCGGTCACGCTCACGAAACCGTACACGCTGCTGGACTGCCAGCGTGGGGCATTTGGCACCACAGCGTCCGCACACCGCGCGGGCGATGCGGTGGGAAAGCTGTTCGATCACAGCTACAAGGTGTTCTTCCCGAACTTCGCGATGCAGCGCGAGGTGGCGCGAAACCTTGCCGACTTTCTCAATGAGACTGGCGTCGATCATATCGATTTCGACGGCCATGAGGGCGGCTTGGCGTCGGGACAGGGCGACTATGCGTTGGCGGTGTTCGCGAAGGATGTGCTCGACCAGACAACGCACGATCTGATCAACGGCACCAGCACCAGCAAGACGTTCTACTGGCATATCGGGTCGTACTACAACTGGGGCGAGCCGTGGTACGGCGGCTTCAGGGAAAGCATGCAGCAGTATCGCATCGACAATCAGGGGTTGTTCGATCGGAACTACATGCCGCACATGCTGGGGTGGTACCTGCTGACCGAAAACACCACGCTGTCGGAGATGGAGTGGATGCTGTCCCGCGCGGCGGGCTATCGCGCGGGTTTTGCGATGGTGGCGCGTCCACAGGCGTTGCGGACGAATCCGCTCACACCGTCACTGCTGGACGCCATTCGGGAATGGGAACGCGCCCGGACAACTCACGCATTTGACAGCGCGCAGGAAGCGCGACTGAAAGATCCGAAGAACGAATTCCATCTCGAAACGATCAGCGACGGTCGCTGGAGTCTGTTCCAGTACGCCGTCTCGTCCGTTTTTGTGCGAGAAAGAATCGAACGACAGCCGGGCGAGCCAACACATACGGTCTGGGACGTACGACAGGAATGGGCCGAGCAGCCGCTGCAGTTCCGCCTGAGTGTGCAAGGCAAGAGCGGGACTGTGCGAAACCTCAGGATGCAGGTGGATCGCTATACGGAGGTCGCGCTGCCCATCGAACTCGGCGCCGGTGAGAGCCTGGTGTGCGATGGCACCACCACGGTCCGGGTGTACGACGCGCTGGGCAAACCTCGAACGAAATACACCTTGGCGGTGCCACCACCGGTCGTGGCGGCGGGGACCCACACGATTACGATGGACTCTGAATTCACCGGAAACGAGCCGCCCCGGATCGAGGTGCAGTTCAAAGGGCAGGGTCGCGTTGAGGCGGTCCAGGCGAGGCCGTAATTCGGATGGCGGACAGTCATCTCCTTTCTTTAATGTGGCTCTTCGTGGAATCGTGTGGGTAATACGCGTGCATCAAGGGCAGGCACATTGACGGCAGGGTGCCTGTGTAGAACGTGATTCGGGGGGTCCTCCTCCTCATGGATCCCAACTCCGCTTCCCCCAGACAATTGAACCGCGAAGTTCGCAAAGTTCGCAAAGTAGATTCATGCCAATCCTTGGCGCACTTCGCGGTTCATTCTCATTTGGGCGTGAAAAAGGCAACCTGCTGAGGTTCCCGAGCGGCCCTTTGGGCTGTTCATTGCAAACTATTTACCGCAGGGTACGCGGAGGGCGCAGAGAACGGATTAGGAGTGAGACCTCATCAAACGTATCGTGTGTCCGCGCGGTGCTCGCCATGACCGCGACGCGATCCCCCCCTGCGTACCCTGCGTCCTCTGCGGTAAGACGTCTGTATTCAGGCTCGTCGGGATTTCGGGCTGGTGATTGTACGGGTTTTGAACCCGATTCGCCAATCAAATCCGGCTACCGGACCCCTCGGATTGCGCCGTTCTTACCCACACATTTCCCCGAAGAGCCGTTAATGTAGACGTCGATCGCAGGGCGGTGCGGGAGATACTGGTGGCGCAAGCCCGAGTTCGCGGCCATGCGCTCGCGATGACAACGTGGCGCGCCTGGATTGACCCCGGTTGGATCAGGCCACAGCTTCGGAGGGAGCGCTGCCGGCCATTGGGCAGCACCCGTCCAACGTCAAATCACA
>JANOKE010000784.1:0-2596 GCA_031419135.1 Gemmatimonadaceae bacterium | reverse complement strand
TGGCGACCTTTGCGACCCTCGCGGTTGAATTTCAACGGCGTTCCTTCGTCCGAATCCACCCGTCTACTTCGTGCCGCAACTCGGCGATGGTTTCCAGAGCCTGTGAATCTTCTGCGTGTTGCACGCGCAATTTGTCCAGCTCGCGGCGCCACTCGCGTAACTCGAACAGTGGCGAGTGCTCAGTGACTGTTGGTTCCACGTTTACGCTGCGCGCCCAGTGACCGTAAGGTCGGAACTCCACGCAGCGCGCGCTACTCGCACCACGTTCTCGGTGATCATGCTCATCAACGAATCGACCCTGCAGGAGTTGATGGCCGAGATGAACGTCGCGTAGTGAGACCCATGACTATTGGGGTTGCTGGACGGTGCGGAGATATGGCTTATGCGTCGTGAAGCCCTGCGGGTACTTGGCGGCGGCGGCGTCGTTGGTGACGGACGTGGGAATGATGACATCCTGTCCGGGCTGCCAGTTCACCGGCGTGGCCACGGTGTGCTTCGCCGTGAGCTGCACCGAGTCCAGCAGACGAAGCACTTCGTCAAAGTTGCGACCCGTGCTCATGGGGTACATCAGCATCGCCTTGATCTTCTTGTCCGGCCCGATCACAAACACCGAGCGTATGGTTTGGTTGTCCACCGCGGTGCGCGCGCCGGGTTCGGCCTCTTCTGGCAGCATGTCATACAGTTTGGCGACGTTGAGATCGGAATCACCAATCAAGGGATACGTGACGCGATGACCCTGTGTTTCCTCGATGTCAGCGGCCCATTTCCCGTGATCGCTCACCGGGTCGCCACTCAATCCGATGATCTTGCAGCGGCGCGAATCGAACGCGGGCTTGAGTCCGGCCATGTAGCCCAGTTCGGTTGTGCACACCGGGGTGAAGTTCTTGGGATGCGAGAACAGGATGGCCCACTGATCGCCCATCCATTCGTGAAAGTTGATGGGGCCTTCGGTGGTCTGTGCCGAGAAGTCGGGCGCGGTGCTGCCAATGCGGATCGTCATCGGTGTGCCTCGCATGGTGAGAGGTGCAGGGTAACGTTGGGCGCGTTTACGATACGCGCGCGGCCCCTCGCCCGCCAGCAAACTGATCGATATCATCAGCGATCATGAACCCCACGACTACCAGGGTCGCCAGGCGTTCGGCGCGCAGCCTGATGCAAACCATGAAGCTCCAGGCCACGGTGCTTGGCAGCTCCATTGGCGCGGCTTGGTTGTCGCTGGGCGTGAACCTGATCACCGGCGGCGTGCTGTTGTCACTGGGTATCGTACCGCGCACGACGATTGGACTGCGGGGCATTCTGTTCGCGCCGTTCCTGCACGCCAACATGGCGCACCTCATTGCCAACACGGGCTCGTTCGCGCTGCTGGGCTGGTTGGTGATGCTGCGCGACACGCGACACTTTGGTCGCGTGACGCTGCTGGCCGCACTCAGTTCCGGATTGATGTCGTGGCTGATTGGCGCGCCGGGTTCGATTCACATTGGCGCCAGCGGTGTGATTTTTGGCTACCTGGGTTTCCTGATGATGAGCGGCTGGTACGCGCGCACGGTGGCCAGTGTGTTGCTGAGCCTTGGTGTGACCGCCGCGTGGGGCGGGTTGGTGTTTGGCGTGCTGCCAACCACCCCGGGCGTGAGTTGGCAGGGGCACCTGGGTGGCTTCATTGGCGGTGTGCTGGCGGCGCGCGCGTTCCGTACGCAGGCCGCGCCGAAGTTCTAAGACCGGGCGGACTCGGAATCTACGCTGGTATTGCTCGAAGCAGAGGCAAGCGATAAGCTCCTGCCTGCCAGTCGCTGGCCGTCCGAAACTCCGCCCTCCGAGGAGACACGATCATGTTCCGTTTTTGGCGCCCTTTGCTGGCGCTCGCAGGTTCGTTCGCGGGTTTCCTCGTGACGCCGGTACGGCACGCCAGCGCTCAGCAAAGCACCGGCGGCACACTGACGGTACGTGTGATCGATGCGGCGAGCCAGAAGCCCGTCGAAGCCGCGCGCGTGTTTCTCGTGGGCACCACCATCGGCGGCACGACCTCGCTCGACGGTCGCCTCACGCTTCGGCCACTTCCCGTTGGCGAGTTCACGGCGCGCGTATTGCGCGTGGGCTATGGGGAGCAAACGCGCAAGGTGACGATCGCTGCCGGCCAGACGACGACACTCGAGGTGTCACTGACGGTTGCTGCGGTGAATCTGATGCCCGTTGTTACGACGGCCACCGGCGAACAGCGACGCGTGGAAATCGGCAACGCGACAACCAATATCGACGTGGCGAAGGTGCTTGAGACGGCGCCGGTGGGCAATCTGAACGACCTGCTCAACTCCCGCGCGCCCGGCGTGACGGTTACCAGTGGCACGCAAACGGGTACCGGTGCGCGAATTCGCATTCGCGGCATGAACTCGGTGAGCCTGTCCAACGAACCCATCTGGATCATTGATGGCATTCGCATGACCAGCAACAACGCGAGTTTCGCCACCGCATCCGGCAACGGCGCTGGCGCCAACACCGGGGGCAACAACCCGAGCCGCGTGGGCGACTTGAACCCCGAGGAAATCGAAAACATCGAAATCGTGAAGGGTCCGTCGGCGGCCACGCTGTACGGCACCGACGC
>JANOKE010000783.1:0-1318 GCA_031419135.1 Gemmatimonadaceae bacterium | reverse complement strand
GAGCCCGCAGGGTCTCGCCCGTGACCAGCGGCATCACGTAGTACAGCAACCCGTCCGCGTCGCCTGAGTCGAGCAACGGCAGAATGTGCGGATGCTGCAAGCGAGCCGTGGTGCGGATCTCGCTTAAGAAGCGCTCCCCGCCGAGCGCTGCGCCCAAGTCGGGATGCAGCACCTTGATGGCGACCTCACGCTCGTGCTTGAGGTCGTGCGCGAGATACACGGTGGCCATGCCGCCGGCGCCGAGTTCACGGTCGATGCGGTAGCGGCCGTCCAGGGCCGTGTTGAGACGTGTAGCGATGTCGCTCATACCCTGTCGCTCATACCATATCGCTCAATGCATCGTGCCAGAGAGGGGGTGGCTCGCGGCCGCGTGACGACCAGAGGGACTCATGCAGGTAGCGGAGCGCCCGGCACAATGCCGAGGAGGAACTGCGCGATGGGGAATATGGTGATCGGCCCCTGCTGCTGCGTGAGGGGCACGTCGGCCAACGCAATCAGTCGCGCAGCAGGGAACTCATCGTGGAACGCCAGCAGGCCTCGGCGATCGGCGGGGCGGAGCGTGTGACCGCTCTTCACTTCGATCGCCACGAGTCCGTTGGAGGTCTCCACCACGACGCGTTCACCGCGAGTGCGGCGGCCCGCGCTCCCCGTGTTCGCGGTAGAGATCCTCGAGACTCCACAGGTACACCTCCGCTCGATCGAGACGGATGGCCGCCTGGAACTCGTCGGTGAAGCCGGCCGCCGCCACCCAGACGATGGGGGCATGTGGCTTGGCCGCCTCGTGTGCCCACGCAACCCCGGCCTGTCGGAGGCGCTCCAGCATCTGCATGTGGTGATAATGCCATGTGGCGTCGAGCGGTTGGGCGTTCCACTTCACCCCTCCGGTCATGACGCGTCCATCGACCAGCGGGGTCACAATGTCCATTTCGAGTGACTGTTTCGCCCGGTCCTGCCCCTCCCATCGTCCCCATTCCGAGACGGCTGGCAGACCGAGCGGGCCGGTGAGACGCGCGTAACCCTGTTCGGCGATCCACTCAAAGATGTGCCCGATGTAGCTATCGAAGTGGTCGCGCATGTACGTGTTCCACACCGACCGGGGCGCGTTGCGCGCGAGTGCCGTCTCATGACGTGCCGTGAAGTGATAGTAGAACGCGAAGGCCGGATCGCTGATGTGGTAGTGGTACGGCGACGTGTGCTTCGCCCCGATGTTCCGTGTTGCGCCGACGTAGTCCAGCTGTTGCAGTTTGTCGAGCATGAGACGGACCGGTGTCTCCGAGGTCTCCTGCAGTCCGGCCTTTGAGCGGATGTCTGAGAACGA
>JANOKE010000782.1:0-1757 GCA_031419135.1 Gemmatimonadaceae bacterium | reverse complement strand
GCCGCGAACCGCTCTCCGCCGCGCGTGCGATGCCGAAGTCGGTTACCATGGCGCGCCCCGACTCACGATCGAGCAGAATGTTGTCGGGCTTCACATCGCGGTGCACCACGCCACACGCGTGCGCGTAGGCCAAGGCGTCTGCCGTCTGTTCCAGTGTCGCCGCAATGAACTCGGCCGGTGGTCGCGGATCGCGCAACAATCGCGCGGCAATGCTGTCACCGGTAACCAGCCCCATGGCAAAGCACACCATGCCGGCCTGCTCGTGTACCGCATAAATGGGCACGATGTGCGGATGATTCAGTCGCGCCGCCGTTTGCGCTTCGCGCACAAATCGCTCACGCACATCGGAGCGGAACGCCAGATCCGGCGGAAGGACCTTGAGTGCGACTTGCCGCTGCAGTCGCAGATCCTCGGCGGAATACACGACAGCCATCCCCCCGCGTCCGATCTCCGGACCGATCAGGTAGTGATCTCCGAAGGCCGCCGTCACGCGGTCGCGAAGCAAACTCGCGTCGGCCGCGTTGGCCGCCGCCCGCGTGGCCTCGCTCATGAACCGACTACGCGGGAGACGCGGCGCGGCCGCGCGTGGCGTTGCGCACTTCGCCGGCGGCACCCACGGCGATGTCCACTTCACGGGCCAACGCCATCGCGTGTTCGGCGATGGACGTGACGCTTTGCACCGAACTGTTGCCGGTGCGCAGTCGGACCAGGTCGAGGCGCATATTCTCCAGGGCCAGACGACAACTTTCGATTTGCCCTTTCCGCGCATCCCGCCGACGCTCGATATCGGCGACGGCGCGACGATCGCGACGCAACTGTGCCAGCCGACGAACGCGTGCCTCGCTCTTTGACGTCTCGAGTGGATTCGCTTCGGATTCGAGCACGGCAATTTCCGTCTCGATACTGCGCGCACGATCTACCCCAAGTTCCAGATCGGTTTGCGCCACTTCAACGGCCATTGACTCGATCCGATTCACCAACTCGATGGCCGTTGAGGTCACGTCGGGAATGCGCCCCCGCTCGGCCGGTGGGATCGTGCCCAGCAATCGGCCAATCTCCTCGCGATCCGCGCGGGCCTGTTTGACCACACCCGCATAGGCGCCCAGCGCGTCGTCGCGGATTGGCACCGCCGGCGAAACGCCTTTGCGGCCGGGCAGTCTGGATGTCGTCACAGCCACCGAACCGCCGACGGGGGTCGGTCCGAGCGCCAGTACCCCGCGCAACGCGTTGCGGCCCAGCCGTCCTTGGGCGCGCAATTCATCGCGCTTTTTGCGACTGAAGGTGGCGTGGACGGACTCGACAACATCGGAAATGACTTCGCCGAGCATGCGATCCTTGTGCTGACGCAGCACATCATGCCAATCGTACCCGGCGCTCCACAGCTTGGCGTACTTCCAGGCCATGATCACGGTCCAGATGGTGGTCACGCCAAAGAAATCCCGGTTTCCAAAGAGGCTGACCATCAGAAACGCGCCGTTCACGAACAGATACGGCACCAGCATCTTGCGGTACCTGCGCACCAGCGGGGCGTCCCACCGGGCGCGCTCTTCCGCGCCGGGCAAATAGCTGTCGCCGGGCGCGCCGGGGTACCCAACGCCCGCCGAGTCAACGAGCGGCGCCGGCACCGACGACGCAAGTCCGGTGCGAGACGAGTAGGCCGGCGCCGCATAGCCGCGCTGGCTTGCCGCTGCGCGCTGCTCCCCAAGGCGCATGCCACCGATTGGCGCGCCGTTGAACATGATGGGTGACGCCGAACC
>JANOKE010000781.1:0-5460 GCA_031419135.1 Gemmatimonadaceae bacterium | reverse complement strand
CACGGTCATGGACGCTCAGGCCGAGATCACCGCGCTGCTTCACGAGGCGCGGAGCGGCGAAGGTGACGCGATGGAGCGCCTGCTGCCGCTGGTCTACGAAGACCTCCGCCGGATCGCCCACCGCCAGCTCGCGGGTGAGCGCGACGGGCACACCGTGAGCACCACGGCACTGGTCCACGAGGCGTACCTCCGGCTCGTGGACCGGAACGCCGACTGGAGCAATCGTGCTCAATTCTTCGGTGTCGCCGCGCAGGCGATGCGACTCGTGTTGGTGGACTACGCGCGCCAGCACCGCGCAGTCAAGCGCGGAGGTGCGCTGCGGCAGGTTCCGCTCGACGACGCGATGCTCGTGGTGGAGGAGCGCGCAGACATGCTCCTTGGCCTGGACGAAGCGCTTACCCGGCTTGCAGCTCTGGACGCTCGGCAGGGCCGCGTCGTGGAGTGCCGCTTCTTCGGGGGGCTCACCGAGGAGGAGACCGCCGAGGTGCTCGGAGTTACTGCACGCACGGTGCGGCGCGATTGGATCAAGGCCAAGGGCTGGCTGCACCAGGAGCTCATCGGCACGCCGTAATCGCCCGCACGGGCGAAGGAGGTTCCATGACGAGCGCGTCGTCCAAACGGTGGCGCGAGGTGGACCGCATCGTCGATGCCGCCCTCGACCTGGCGCCCGAGCAGCGCACGCCGTACCTGGAGACTGTGTGCGCGAGTGACGCAACGCTGCGCGCCGACGTAGAGCGTCTTCTGCGGGCGTGCGACTCCGCGGACGACTTTCTGGAGGTTCCGGCCTCCGAATATGCCGCGCCGCTGCTGGCGGCCGTGACGCCAACGGCAGCGACGGTCGAGGGCATGCGGGTTGGGCCGTATCGCGTGGTAGCCGAAGCGGGGCGCGGCGGCATGGGTGCGGTGTACCTGGCGGAGCGCGACGATGATCAGTATCGCCGGCGCGTCGCGTTGAAGCTGGTCCGCCGCGGACTCGATGGCGACGCAAGAGTGGTCCGCAGATTCGTAGAGGAGCGGCAGATCCTTGCCTCGCTGGAGCACCCCAACATCGCGCGTCTGCTGGACGGCGGCGAAACGGCGGACGGACTGCCGTATTTCGCGATGGAATACGTGCTGGGCACGCCCATCGACCGCTACTGCGATGAACGCCGCCTCTCCCTGGAGGCGCGCCTCCGACTGTTCGGAAGCGTGTGCGAGGCAGTGCAGTACGCGCATCGCCGTCTCGTGGTGCACCGCGACCTCAAACCGTCAAACATCCTTGTCACGGACGACGGCGATGTGAAGTTGCTCGATTTCGGCATCGCGAAGTTGCTCGCGCCGGATGCCGACAGCAGCCCGCCGCCGGTGACGCAGACGGGGTTGCGTCTCATGACGCCCGAGTATGCGAGCCCGGAGCAGCTGCGCGGCGAGGCAATCTCTACGGCGAGCGACGTGTATTCACTCGGCGTGCTGCTGTACGAGCTCTTGGCGGGTCGGCGCCCGCACGACGGCGCAGGCCGACCAGCGCGCGAAGCAGCGCGCGCGCGCGCCGTGGACGAGGTCACGCGCCCATCGCTGGCGCTCGGACGCGGCCCGGTCGCTGACACGACGGCCCGCGCCCGGGGGACGACCACGGAGCGGTTGCGCCGCCAAATAGCCGGTGATCTGGACACTATCGTGCTGGCGGCAATGCACGCCGAGCCGGAACGGCGCTACGGCTCCGCCGAGCAGCTCGGTGCCGACATCCGGCGCCATCTCACTGGACTGCCGGTGAGTGCGCGCCAGGACGCGTGGTCGTACCGTGCGCACAAGTTCGTCCGCCGGCACCGTGTCGGTGTCAGCGCGGCCGCTGTCATTGTTCTCCTGCTCATCGGCACCTCCGTGAGAACGCGGGTGCAATCGGCGCGCGTGGCGCTCGAGAGGGACAGGGCGGAGCAGGTGTCGGGCTTTCTTGTCGACCTCTTCACGGCCGCCGATCCGTATGCGGGCACGAGTCGCGAGTTGACGGCGCGCGTCCTGCTCGACAGTGGCGCCGCACGAGCCACGCGCGATCTCGCCACGCACCCCGAGACGCGAGCGGAACTCATGGCGACGATGGGACAAGCGTACTACGGACTGGGACTGTACGACGACGCGCTTCGCCAGCTCGAGCCGGCGCTCGCGATCCGCCGCCGCCTGCTCGGCGAGGACCACGCCAGCGTGCTGCGCACCACGAACTTCGTGGCGATGGTGCATCTCGACGGCGGGAGCCCCGCCGCGGCCGAGGTGCTCTATCGCCGAGTGCTGCCTGCGCGTCGGCGCGTGCACGGAGCGCGTAGTACCGTGGTCGCGCGGACGTTGAACGGCCTGGCGCTGGCGCTCCTCGCGCAGGGTCGCTCCGATGAGGCCGAGCCGCTCGTGCGCGAGGCGCTCGCGATCGATCGCGCGAGCAGCCGCGACCCGATAGAGCTGGGGCAATCCCTGAACGACCTCGGGCGCGTGCTCGCCGACCGGGGCGACTACATTGCGGCGGAGCGCGCCTTCCGCGAGGCCGTGGCGCTGCGGCGCGCACGACTGGGCGATGGACATCCGGAGGTCGACAACGCGGTGAGCAACCTCGCGGTGGCGCTTGTCGGCCGCGGAGAGCTCCGGGAAGCCGCCCGGCTGATGGACGGCGTCGTCGCCCGCAAGCGGCGCAGCATGGGAGCAGGCCACCCAGATTTCGCCGCGGACATGACGCGTTATGCCGAGATGCTCCACGCGCTGGGGGACGATCGTCGTGCCGAAGCCCTATACGGCGAGGCGCTCGCTGTATTCCGGCGGGCGTCCTCGCCCAGCCACGCCGCCACTGCGCGCACGCTGCTCGGCTTCGGGCGGCTGTCGCTGGACCGGGGCGACGCGAGCTCCGCCGAGCGTCTGCTGCGCGAGGCATGGACCGCCCAGCGAATGGCCGCGCAGGCAGGGCATGGGCGCAAGGCCGAGGTGCCGAGGGTGCTAGCGGCGTCCCTCGTCGCCCTAGGCCGGCTGGGCGAGGCGGAGCCACTGCTGCTCGAGAGCCTCGCAATCTCGCGCGCAATGCGCGGTGGCGATCCACGTGGGCCGGACGTGTTGCGCGACCTCATCGATCTGTACGAGCGCTTGGGTCGCACCGAGGACGCTGCGCACTATCGGACGATGCGCTAGCCTCAGGCCTAATCTAATAACGACGCTTGCTGCTTCTATGAGCCCTCCTTTGTCACTCCCTGTGTCAGGATAAGTTGTCGCATGACCGGTGCACCGTACCGGTTCTCTGAACAACACCGTTGGGGGCGTAGGTGAGGGCATGATGACATCGTACAGTCCGGCGTTCAAGGCGCGGGTGGTGCAGCGGTTGGTCGGGCCCGCGCGATCAGCGCGAATCGGTTGGAACCGGCGGTGGGGGTGTCACAAGAGACGCTCTCGCGATGGCTGCGCGAGGCGCATAGCGTTGAGGGCATGAGCCAGACGAAGCGGATTCCCAAATGGACCGGGGTCGAGAAATTGCGCGTCGTGATCGCCGCGCAGAGCCTCATGAGACGGAACTCGGCGCGTTGCTTGCAGTTGCGCGCGGAGGTCGGTCATGCGTCGTGTCTCGGCACCGCGTCCACACCGGGTCGCAGGTTCGCGAGAAACTTCGTCACCGGCCAACACGGAATACCGCCAATCTCCAGTTTCGCCGTGCCACGATAGGTCGTACTGTTGACGATTGCGTGCGCGACGATAGTCGGCCAGCGAGAACGAGGTGCGCGGATTGGCGGGCGTGAACGTTGGCCCCGCTGGAACGTCCACGACTTTCAGCAGGCCGCCGCTTTCGAAGAAGCGTTCACGACCATTGCGCGACCACCTCGGTTCCGTGCCACACGCGTGATGCGGGCAGCGGAGCGCCCGGCACGATACCGAGCAGGAACTCGGCGAGCGGGAATATGGTGATTGGCCCTTGCTGCTGGGTGAGGGGCACGTCAGCCAGCGCAATTAGTCGCGCCTCAGGGAACTCATCCTGAAACGCCAGCAGCCCTCGGCGATCGGCCGGTCGCAGCGTGTGACCGCTCTTGACCTCGATCGCGACAAGACCGCCGGACGTTTCCACAACAAAATCCACCTCGACGCCGCCGGTGGTACGCCAGGTAGTAAGACGCGCGTCGCGTTCTACCTCGCACCAAGCTGCCAGATGCTGGTACACCAGACCTTCGCGGGATGCGCCGATGGCGTCGGGCGCGGCCCGTGCACTATCCGTTGGCCGAAACGCTGCGGCGATGCCCGTGTCGGCGAAGTACAGCTTTGGCTGCGCCGCCAGTGCGCGTCGTGATGGGCGTGCACTAAAGACCGGCACCCGCGCAATGAGAAACATCGACTCGAGCACGTCGATCCAGTCGATGACGGTGCTCTTCTTCACGGCCGCGAGTTGCGCGATCGCGGTGGGGCTGATCACGCTCCCATGGCAGAGCGCGAGCTGCTCGAGCGCACGCGCAAAGCCGTCGATCTGACGCACC
Organism: Gemmatimonadaceae bacterium; assembly: GCA_031419135.1. Classification (GTDB taxonomy): domain Bacteria; phylum Gemmatimonadota; class Gemmatimonadetes; order Gemmatimonadales; family Gemmatimonadaceae; genus Gemmatimonas. The sequence goes on along the minus strand of JANOKE010000781.1, from coordinate 994 downwards.
CGCGCTTCGGCGCGTACCTCGTCGAACACCGCGACGGTGGCATAGTCGGCCAGCGCCTGTTCCGGACTCTCCGCCGTCCAGATCACAGGTAACAAGCCGATGCGCTGCGCGACCGCCACCGAAAAAGCGGTTCCGAGCTCCGCTGCGAGAAATGGTGACAGGATCCGTCGGCCAGCGCGCCCGCCCAGCAGATTGACGCCCGCGCGATGCAGGGATCGCGCGCTGGATCCGGTGAGGAGAAAACGGCGGTCCGGTTCACGATCCATGCGTTGGTGTACGGCGTCGAGGATCGCCGGCACGCGTTGGACTTCATCGATCACGACCCACCGGTTCACTGCCGTGGCTTCGAGCGTCTCGTGCAGACGCTCCGGCTGAGCGGCCAACGCGCGCGCCATCGGTCCCGACCGCAGGTCCAGCATGAGGGCGTCGGGGAAGCACTGCTGTGCATAGGTGGACTTCCCGGTGCCCCTCGGGCCGAAGAGAAACGTACTCCGCGTTGGCGCTGGGCTCAGCCTTTTGATGGGAGGCGCAGGTGGTATCAGAGGCGGCATATGCTAACACTAGACGGTTATACCGTCCAAATCAAGCTGTAATGGACGCTATTACCGTGCGGTAGGCCAATGGCGCTGGCGGCGGGCGGTGCGGCCCGGCAGAACAATTGTTCTGAGACACGAATCCGCGCGGGACGCGTGCCCTTCACTCGAGCGGCGGCGCCACCCGCCTCCTGGTGGCCTGTTCAAACGCGTAGGCCAGTTCGATCAATCGGGGCTCGCTGCACGCGCCACCCGCAAAGCTCACGCCGTACGGCGTCTGCTGTGCGTTGAATCCCGCAGGGAACGCCGGCGTGGGCGCATTGGGAATCCGCCCGAATGGCACGACCACCGTGGGGTAACCGGGTTTGGCCGAGATCGACGCGCCGCTGGCGCCGGGAAACAGCAGCGCGTCGAGTCGTTCGGCCTTCATCACGTCGTCAATGCCGTGCGTGCCGCCCAGA
>JANOKE010000780.1:0-1328 GCA_031419135.1 Gemmatimonadaceae bacterium | reverse complement strand
GTGATTGGCCTGGGCGGCGTGGCGTGGGCCGCCCCCGGATCGCCGCTGCCGCCGTTCGTTGCCAGCGTTTCGACGTGGATTGCGGGTACGTTTGCCGCTCCCGCAACGCCCGTTGCGCCGCCGATCCAGGTTGTCGCGGCGCCAACTCCGACGGCGTTCTCCGGAGTGGCGGTTGCGCCGGGGCGTCGGCTGATCATCCTGTTCCGTGCAACGCAGGTAAGCGGTTCGGCCCGCGTTTCGGTGGAGGATGTGCCGGACGTTTCCGTGCGCACGCTCGTTGGCGGGGCAGCGTTTACGTCCACCGATGACGAATTGATTGTCGATAATCGCGGCTCTGTCGCCCCGTTCGACATCGTGATTCCGCGGGCCGCTGCACAGGTGGAGATTCGCGTGGAAGGCCATCGCGTGTTTCTCAAGGATGGCGCGCGCGTCGCAGCGCCGGGTGCAATGCAGGCAGGACCAGTCTATGAAATTTCTCTCGCGCGTTTCGGAGCGAATAGGCCATGACTGCGCGAACGGCTGCGGTGCTGGTCCCAATGCTGCTTGCGGCAACCGGATAGTATCGGGCGCACGCACAGTGCCCGGAATTTACCCGCACCTTTGCGCTGAAGGCGTGCACATTTTCCTCGTCGGGACGCACGCCCTACTTCGTGCTGGAACCTGGACACACATCCGTGCTGGAGGATGGAAAGGGCGTACAGCTCACCATCACGGTTCTCGACCGGACGGAAAACGTGGGAGGTGTCGTCACGCGAGTGGTGGAGGAGCGACAGATCGAGAAGGGGCAGTTGGTTGGTGAAGCAGTGGACAACTATAAGAATGGCAAGATTGTCAATCACGATGGTGCGTGGCGGCACGGCACGGGCGGTGCGACGGCGGGGCTGATCATGCCCGCATTGCCACTGCTGGGCGCACGGTACTATCAGGAAGTCGCGCCGGGAGTCGCGATGGATCGCGCCGAAGTCACCGCTGTGAACAGTCGTCTGCGCACGCCCTACGGTGCGTTGGACAACGTGCTGATAACGCGCGAATCAACGCCCATGGAGCCGGGTGTATTCGAAGTGAAAGCGTACGCGCCGGGCATTGGCATCATCCGGGACGCCGAACTGCTTCTGGTATCGGTGAAGCTGGGCGCGCCGCGCAAATAGGGAGCGCGGCACGTGTGGGCGTGCAGTTACTGATCAGTGGCAGATGACAAAAAACCAGGCGCCGATTATTGGGCGCGCAGGACCGCGACCGCCGGCTGCTGGCGGTGTCGCACCGGCCGCAGGCACCGGTGCGGGGCCGTACTCCAGAGCGACGGCATACGCGACATGCTTCACCGGATC
>JANOKE010000779.1:0-2833 GCA_031419135.1 Gemmatimonadaceae bacterium | reverse complement strand
GAACGGGGGTCCGCGTCCAGCGCCCGGAACGATCAACAGTTTGTTCTTTCACGCGGTCGAGACGTACTCGCGACCCGATGCGCTGTCGTGGAAAGTGAAGGGGGTATGGACGCCGATCAGTCACGCAATCATCCTCGAGCGAGTACGACGCACTGCATACGGTCTCGCGCGGCTGGGCGTTGTGGCGCAGGATCGTGTGAGCATCCTGTCGGAAAATCGCCCCGAGTGGCTGATTGCCGACTACGCGTGTCTGTGTGCCTCAGTGACCGATGTCCCCATCTACCCCACGCTGCCGGCCGAACAGATTCCCTACCTGCTCAACGACGCTGGCGCCAAGGTGATTTTCGTTTCGTCACCTGATCAGGCGCGCAAGGTAGCATCGATTCGCGCGCAGGTCCCGTCGCTGCAATACATCATCGGATTGGGGGCGACGAAAAACGATGGGTGCGACATCACCATGGCCGAGTTGGAGACGCTGGGGGCGTTGGACGACACGCCGGAGCGCGCCACACAGTTCAAGCACGACGCGCTGGCGGTGACTCCCGATCAACTGGTCACGCTGATTTACACGTCTGGTACCACCGGCAATCCCAAAGGCGTGATGCTCACGCAGGACAACCTGCACAGCAACGTCATTGCCACACGTAACACACTCAAGGTGTCGGCAAGCGACCGCGCGCTGAGTTTCCTGCCACTCAGCCACATCTTCGAGCGCACCGGCGACTACTTCCTGTTTGCGCACGGCGTCGGGATTGCGTACGCCGAGTCGATGGATACGGTGCCGGTCAACATGAGTGAAGTGAAGCCGACGCTGATGATGTCGGTGCCGCGCCTCTACGAAAAGATTTATGCGCGCGTGGTGGAGAACGCCGTGGCTGGTGGCGCGCTCAAAAAGAACATCTTCTTCTGGGCCAAGCGCGTTGGTGAGCGCTGGGCCGATGAAAAGCTGGCGGGGCGTACGCCCGGTGGGTTGTTGGCGATGCAGTATCGGGTTGCGGTGAAACTTGTGTTCTCGAAATTGCAGGAGCGCACCGGTGGCAACTTGCGCTTTTTCGTATCCGGTGGCGCGCCGTTGTCACCCGAGATTGCAAAGTTTTTTTACAGCGCCGGACTGGTAATTCTCGAGGGGTACGGTCTCACCGAAACGTCACCCGTCATCTCCTGTAATACGCTCGAGAGTTATCGACTCGGCAGTGTCGGCAAGCCGCTCGCTGGTGTGGAGGTGGCAATCGCGAAGGACGGCGAGATTTTGTCGCGTGGACCGCACATCATGAAAGGCTACTACAACAACCCTCAGGCAACGCGGGACGCCATTGACGACGGCGGCTGGTTCCACACCGGCGACATTGGCGAACTGTCGGAGGGATTTCTCAAGATCACCGATCGCAAGAAGGACATCATTGTCACAGCGGGCGGGAAGAACATCGCGCCGCAGCCTATTGAAGGGTTGCTCAAAACCAACAAGTACGTGAGTCAGGCGGTGATGATCGGCGACAAGCGGAAATTTCCAAGCGTGCTGGTCGTGCCAAACTGGGACACGCTGGAGAAGTGGGCGGGATCACAAGGCATCGTGTGGACGTCACGCGCCGAACTGCTGGCCATGCCCACCATTCACGCGAAGATGGAGAAGGAGGTAGCGTCGAGTCTGGTGGGCCTCGCGCACTACGAGTCGCCCCAAAAGGTGGCGTTGCTGGAGCATGATTTCAGCATTGAGCGCGGGGAGCTCACGCCCACACTCAAAGTGAAACGCCGCGTGATCGACAAGACGTACAAGACGATGATTGACGCCCTGTACGAGGAAGGGATGGATTAAGCACGCGCTACCGAATGACATCGCGCCACAGTGCGAATGCCACAACCGCGACAATGGAGATGGCCGTCAAGAGGAGCACGTTGCGCGCACCCGCCGCCCACGTGCGTGATGGGCGCGACGCGGTTTTGCGGGGAGTAGCTGGCGCTGTACGCGCGTGCGCCACAACCGCTCGTGCCGCTGGCGCTGGCGTTGGCGTTGGCGTTGGCGCAGGCGTTGGCGGCGACTTAGCGGCTGCAGCCGCCACATGCTGTACGGGTCCGGGCGGCAGCAGCACCTGGGCGTTTGCGCTTCCACGATCGGCGGTTTCGGGTGTCGCCGAATCGACGAAATCGATCGACGACATCGGATCATCGATGTAGGGTGTATTGGTTTCTGATGCTGACCACGACGCCACCACGTTGGGGAACAGGTTGATGACGTCCACCAGTTCAGCGTCAGGCGGCGGCGTTACGGACGGCGTTGCCAACGGCGTTGCGCGCGTCGGCGATTCGCGAACGCCGTTGCTCAATCCGGCCACGGCATGCGCCATGGACAGCCACCGGTTGGACGGATGCTTGGCGAGCATGCGGAGGACTGCCTGCTCCAGCTCGACCGGGCAATCGTCGCGCAGCATGCGAATCGGCAGTGGTTCCCACTGGATCAGGGATCGCAGCTCTTCCACGCTCGACGCCGCGAAGGGCACGCTGCCGGTGAGCATCTCGTACAACACGATGCCCAGCGCATATTGATCGGTTGCCCAGTCCACATTGTACTGGTCGCACTGCTCGGGACTGAGATATGCCGCTGAGCCGTTCAACGTTGCCGAAACATCGTCGGCGGTCAACGCCAGATTGGTGAGCAGCGCGCTGCCGTTCCGGTCCAGCAGAATGTGCTCCGGCCGCACATCGCGATGCGTGACGTTGTGCCCATGCGCGTATTCCAGCGCGCTCCCGATCTGTCGGGCGATGGTGCGCGCGCGCTCGATGGCCAGCGCGCCGTCCTCGGCCAGAATCGCCGACAGCGGGCGACCCTCGACGAACG
>JANOKE010000778.1:0-1651 GCA_031419135.1 Gemmatimonadaceae bacterium | reverse complement strand
CATCCCCCGAAAAATACCTCGATTGTGGTACAAGGCTTGCAACAAGAGGGATGAGGCAACAGTTCGCGGATTGTGCTCCGATCGGTCCGAGCGTAGGTCAGCGCCGGCATGAGTCAAACATCGATCTCACCTTGGGAGGGTTTCATGACACGTTTCACTGCTGGACTTTGGCGCGCTGTCCGTGGCTTCGTTCGTGACGAGGAAGGGGCTTCGATGGCTGAATATGCCCTGCTGCTTGGCGTTATCACGGTTGCCCTGATCACCGTGATCACCCTGTTCCGTGATCAGATTGCGATAATCTTCAATACGACCACCAATACCCTCGCCAACGCTGGCAGCTAAGCGGGCGACCTCAGCAGCGCGCAGACTGTCGTTTCCCTCACCTCCTACCGGTCTCCTTGTATGAAGAAGCTGGCGCAGGGTTTTCTCTCGTTTCTTCGCAGTGAAGAAGGCGCATCGATGGCTGAGTATGCCCTCCTGTTGGGCGTCATCACGGTGGCCCTTATTACCGTCATCACGGCCTTCCGCGTCCAGATCGCGTCCATCTTCAACACCACCACGAACACCTTGGCAAACGCGGGCAGCTGAGTACGTTCCGAATTGGAGAACGCGGCGCGCCCCCCGAACCTGTGGGACGCGCCGCGCTCCCTTTACGCCCTCGTGGCACCATTTGCGGAACGATTCGCGGATCAGAGTAGTAGGGTGACAAAGCGTGGCGCAGGGTCACCGCATGTCGCGCGGAGTCGTCAGATGTGTGTCGCCGACACAACATGTCTGTCTTGTAAGTATGCCCCTCATCCCAGCACCGGCGAGCGCCAGATGATTCAAAAAACTCGCAGGCTGGATTTCCCGGGATGAACCGACCGGCACTCGGTTTGGGATTGGCGCCACTGGTGGTTCTCTCGTCACTGTTTTTTGTCTTGCTGGTGGTCGCAGTGGTGTCCGACCTTCGGGAACGGCGTGTATCAAACCGGGTCAGCGGGTCGCTGTTGCTGTTGGGCCTGCTAGCGTCAATCTTGCAGGCAGGGATCTCGGTGGGGCTATCCAGGGCGCTTGGCGGCGTAGGCATCGGGATGGCGATCTGGTTCCCAATGTACCTGTTGCGGTTGGTGGGAGCGGGTGACGTAAAACTGTTCGCGGCCGGGTCGGCGTGGCTAGGCTGGCAAGGCGCACTGCTCGGTTCGCTGGCCACTGGGTTGTTGGGCGGTGTGCTTGGACTTCTCTGGCTGTTGCACCGCCAAGGACTGCAGGCGGGCATTCTGGCTATTGCTCAGTCGCTACGCGCACCGAAATTGCTACAGTTAACACCGTTGGATCGACGGGAACGCGTGCCATACGCGCTGGCCATCGCGGGCGGGTTGTCCTGCGGCTGGTGGTGGTCCGTGCTCCCTTGGCTGCACAGATACTTCACCCGGGGGTGACCAATGGACGATTGCCCAACGCCTCAGCGACCGGCGCGTACACCTCCTTTGCGGGTGCGGGTGCGTTGGCGACGGTTTGCGAGAGAGACGCAGGCTGGACCGACGGTGGAATTCGCGATCATCGTGCCCGTGCTGCTCTTGTTGCTGCTGGGGATCATCGATATCGCCTTCGCCTATTTCCGCATGACCAGCTTGGTGGCGGCGGTGCGCGAGGGTGCGCGATTCGCGGC
>JANOKE010000777.1:0-1259 GCA_031419135.1 Gemmatimonadaceae bacterium | reverse complement strand
TCCATGTGCAGATCGACGCCGATCCGAACTTCGATGCGACAGCGGGTGTGAGTGTGAGTGTGGCCGGCAACTGGTCCATCAGCACGCTCACCAACATGTCCGCGTTTGCGACAACGGTCACGTTCAATGGCACCGGCGCGCAGGCAATCGGTGGGACGGCCATCATGACGTTTGCCAATGTGCTCGTGAACAAAGTCTCGGGGACGGCAACGCTCGGCCGAGACATGAACATCACGAGTGGCAACCTGTCGGTGCAGGCCGGCACGTTCGACCTGGCCGCGTTTACGATGAATCGTACCAGCAGTGGCGGCACGCTCACCGTCGCCAACGGTGCGACGCTCAAAATCGGCGGCACTGGCACGTTGCCGACACTGTTTGCCACGCACTCGATCGGCATCACCAGCACGGTGGAGTACGCAGGGTCGACGAACGTGGCCACGCTCAACAGCAGTCAGAATTACGGGTATCTGACCATCAGCGGCGCGAGTGTCGCCACAACCGGCGCGGTCTCGGTGGCGACTACGTTGAGCGTCGCCAGTGGTGGCAGCCTGATCGCCTCAGCGGGCAGCACGATCACGATGAACAACGGCTCATCCATCAGTAGCGCGGGCACGCTGACGTTTCGCGGGCTCACGATTCCGGCGTCAGCCACCGTCACGACCGCGAGCAGTTTCAGCGTGAGCGGGGCACTCACTACAGGGAGCAGTTCGGTCTTGAGTCCCAGCGCCGGCACGATCACCCTGAACAATGGGGCGTCAATCAGCAACAGCGGCACGCTGACGTTCTCCGGCCTCGCGGTTGCGGCGTCGGCAGCGGCTTCGGCGAGCGGTGATTTTGCGGTGGCCGGGACGTTCACGGTGAACGCCTCAGCCACGTTCACGCCGGCAGCGGCCGAGATCATCAGTGGCGCGGGCACGTTAACCGGCAACGGCACGGTGCAAGTGACGCGTACGCTGGCCACGGCCGGCTTCACGAATCAATACACGATCACCACCAAGACGCTCACCAACCTGACGGTCGAGTACGTGGGCGCCGCAGCGCAGATGATCAGCGCACTGACGTATGGTGGCCTCAAGATGAACAACGCCAGCGGCGTCACGATGGGCGGCAACGCGACCGTTGATGGCGTGCTCACCCTCACCAGCGGGATCATCTCGACAGGCGCGAACACGCTGATCAGCAGTACCACCGCACCTTGCGCCAGGACGCGACGCGACCAGTGTAGATTGAAATCATGCAAGCAGGTGCCGATTTGTGTG
>JANOKE010000776.1:0-4375 GCA_031419135.1 Gemmatimonadaceae bacterium | reverse complement strand
CCACGCTGGCGCCCGAATGGGACTCCGACGGTGATGACACCGCCTATGCCGACCTATAGCCCGGGGGATGTGGTTGTCGTGCCGTTTCCGTTTTCCGATCGCGAGGCGTCGAAACGGCGACCGGCGTTGGTGTGTTCGGCGGCCGCGTTCAACGAGAGCTCGAATCATCTGGTGCTGGCCATGATCACGACGGCGTCGCACAAGAAATGGCCGGGCGATGTGGCGATTCGCGATCTCGCGCCGACCGGGCTTCCGGCGCCGTCGATTGTGCGATGGAAGCTGTTTACGCTGGACGCGGCGCTGGTGCTGCGACGGGCGGGGGCGCTGTCGAAACAAGACTGCGCCAGATGTCGGGCGCGACAGCCGATCGCGCTGTTGAGACATCTCCTGGAAACGGGGCATGATCCCACTTGTCAGTATGTACCCATTATGAGTACACTTGTACCCATTATGCGAACGACTTCAACGCCAGATCGGATCGCCCGTGTGTTGTTTGGAGGCGTCCGTCGCGAGGTCCTTGCGCTCTTGATGGGCCGCCCCGCTGACCGGTTCTATCTGCGCGAAATCGTGCGCGTGATCGGGGCGGGATCGGGCGCCGTGCAACGCGAGCTGGCGCAGTTAGTTGAGGCCGAGCTGTTGTGTCGCGAGGTCAGCGGCCGACAGGTGTACTTCTCGGCCAACCGCGAGTCACTCATCTACGAGGAACTCCGTGCGATTGTCGAGAAAACCGCTGGCGTCGCGGATGTGCTGCGCACGTGCTTGGCACCGCTGCAGCGCACCACGCGTATCGAGGTGGCCTTTGTGTACGGGTCAGTCGCGCGCGGCGCGCAGCGGTCGCAGAGTGACGTCGATATGATGATTATCGGCGAGGTGTCGATGGCGCAGGTGGTGCCGACACTTCGCGACGCAGAGCGGGTGTTGCGCCGCGAAGTGAATGCGACCGTGTTTCCGCCTGACGAGTGGCGTGCGAAGGTCGCGCATCCTTCAGCGTTCATGCGTCGCGTGCTGGAAGCACCCAAGCTGTTCGTCACAGGAGGCGAGCATGAGCTTGAGCGATTGGCTCGCTAATCGTTGGATCGTGACGCATGTGACCTCCCGGAACGAGATCGCCGATCTGCTCGCCGTCGTCCAACGCGATCTTGATGATGCACAGGTGCCGCGGCTCAGTGACGTCTGGCGGCTTGGCATCACATACAACGCCGCGCTTCAACTGGCGACTCTCGTGCTGGCGGCCGAGGGCTATCGACCGAGTCGCGAGCGCGCGCACGAACGCGCGATCCTGTCGCTGCGCTTCACGATCGGCGCCGATGCGGGCTCCGTGGACGTGCTGGACCGTGTACGACGAAAGCGCAATCAAAACAACCGTATTCAGCGATCGATCAGGTACCGTCATTGCCGTTGCTCTCGCCAGCCAACCACAGCGCGCTGCGTTTCCGCTCACGCTGGAACTGACGCGCCGTCGTCTGCCAAAGCCCTCGTGGGTGAAGATCAGCCAGATCCGCACGCTTTCCGTCGAACGCCTTGGCAAACGCATGGGCACGGTGTCACCTGAGGAATTGGATCAGGTGCTCGAAGGGCTCAACGAGATTATTGGCGCCTAACCAGCGACGCTCCTCGACCGCCTACAGCGCCGTCCCGCCGTTCGGCAGTCGTACGCGCAGGAAGTGCGTGCGCTTCGCGGGTGGAAGCGCCAGCTGGCGGCGAATGAGCTCGACCAGCGCGAGCTCACTCTCCCTTTTCAACGCGTTTCGAGCGTTAGCCTTGCTCGTTTTCTTTTTCACGCAGCGTGCGCCTCAAGATTGGTAATACGGCCAGGTCCTGTTCTCGTCCCGCGCGCTCCTTGCTCTTGATCACATCCGCGAGCGAGGCCACGAGTAGCTCGTGTTGTCCGAATGAAACGGTCATTGCCCGAGCGCGCAGAGACTCGAACGAGCGAATACCATCAATCTTCGCCATGAAGTCGAGCTGCAACCCGTCGCGGTCACGCGTCATGCGGTACAACTGCGATGCCGGATAGTACGGACGAAGTACCATCGCGCCAAGATCATCCGCCACCCGCTTGAGTTTCGCGAGGTTGGACGGTGTCTTGCGAAACATGAAATCGAAATCCATGGTCGTGACGGGAGACCCCTGCAACGCCGCGGCGGCGTTCCCGATCAATACTGCGTCCAAGCGACGAGTAGCGAGTGTTTGCGCGATGACGACGAGCAGGGGTTTCGCATCCATATGCGGAAGCTAGGGCCTTCGCGGAGACCGAACCAGCGCCGACGACCCACGTGTTGACGGCTTCGCGTCACGCCCTACCAATCCAGCGCCTGGAGTCGTTGCTGCCATGGCAGGATGTCCACCGTGCCTAAGCGCTTGGGTTCCTTGCCGAGGTACCACACCATCCGTCGATGCGGCTTGCCATAGTACTCGCCGAAGCGCTCAAGGCCGCGCAGATCGGAGGCAGCTACGGTTCGGGAGGCTTTCACCTCGATAGCGAATAGATCACCGCCGCGCTCGACGATGAAGTCGACCTCGGCGCCGCTTACCGTGCGGAAGGTGGAGATCCGCAGACGGCGTGTGGTGCTCTTCGCGAAGGCGTCGACGCGATGCACCAGCAGTGTGTCTTCCAAGACTTCCAGCCAGCGGCCCGCCGACATCAGGGCGGTGTTCGTCGGCACGGCGTATTCCATTTCGGCGCTGGTGAGCGGTCCCATGCGGTAGGCGTGAATGCGACCGGGCAGCAGGTTCGCCTCGCCACGACGGAGCCTTCGCGCACTCGATCCGGTCAGCAGGAATCGCAGGCCGGCGCCATGGTGGCGCGTGCTGTGAGTCTCTCGGCGTCGCGTCGATAGGATTGCGTTTGGTAGCACTAAACGCTAAACTATCGGCATGAACGAACGCCGCCTCTGGCTCGACCAGATCCACGCCGCGTGGGCGCGCCGACCGATTTGCTGGCTGCAGGGTGTCCGTCGCGCCGGCAAGACGGTGTTGGCCCGTTCCATCCCGGATGCCGACTTCTACGACTGCGAGCTGCCCAGCGTCCGACGCGACCTGCGTGACCCTGAGGCGTTTCTCGACGCGCACGCCGATCGCCGCATCGTGCTTGATGAGATTCATCGGCTCGATGATCCCTCCGAACTGCTCAAGATCGCCGCCGACCACTACCCCGGGATCCGCGTGCTCGCCACGGGCTCATCGAGTCTCAGTGCGCGGGCCAAGTTTCGCGACACGTTGGCCGGACGAAAGAGCGAGGTGTGGCTCACGCCAATGACGCATGCTGATACAGTGGCGTTCGGTGAGCCGAGCCTGACACACCGGATGGCTCGCGGTGGCCTGCCGCCGTTCTTCCTCGCGAAGGACTCGCCCGCGCGTGACTATCAAGAGTGGCTGGATGCGTACTGGGCCAAGGACGTGCAAGAGCTGTTTCGGCTCGAGAAGCGTGGCCCGTTTGTGCGCCTGTTCGAGCTCTTGCTTATTGATAGTGGAGGCATCTTCGAGGCCACGCGATTCGCGCGCGTCTGTGAGATCAGTCGGCAGACGGTGATGAACTATCTCGATGTCCTTGAGGCCACGTTCGTTATGCACGTTGTGCGGCCGTTCGCCTCGAACCCGTCGGCGGAAATCGTCGCGGCGCCCCGTGTGTATGGATTCGATACGGGGTTTGTGGCGCATCATCGCGAGTGGTCGCCGCTACGGCGCGATGACTATGGTCCGCTGTGGGAGCACCTCGTGTTGAACGAACTGCACGCCGCGCGCCAGCAACGTGACGTGCAGTACTGGCGCAGCAAAACGGGTCACGAAGTGGATTTCGTGGTCGCCCCGCGTCGCTCGGCACCGATGGCGATTGAATGCAAATGGTCGCAGGATGCGTTCGATCCGGCGGGCATGCTGGCGTTTCGGCGCACGTATCCGCAGGGTGACAACGTGTTGGTCGCCTCTGACGTCAAACGCGCGAGTCATCGGCGGATCGGAGGACTCGACGTTCGGGTGGTGGGATTGGCGCATGTGGCGGCGCTAGCTGGATAGTCAGTCCGCCAAGAGGACGGCTTCGACCTACAGGAGCGGGTTCACAATCCGCACGCCGCGAGCGTTTCTTCATTAAGCGCCAAGGTGATGTTCTTCATACACACTTGATACATGTACAGATGTTACGTGTCAATTGGATGCGTGGGCGCGCCGACCAGCAATCCAGGCGCCATCGCGCACGACTCACGCCCGTATCATGCGAGTCTATTTCGGCGTCATCTAGTGTAGTGCGTCCAACGCTTCTTTCCATTGGGCGACGAGTGCGCACCGTCGCATATCGTGCTCTCCCCCTCAGGAGGAACTCCGCGATGGGGAGTGACGAGTGCCACGGCATCACACAACCTCCGGAAATGCCACGCAC
>JANOKE010000775.1:0-1597 GCA_031419135.1 Gemmatimonadaceae bacterium | reverse complement strand
GCTTGAATCAGCGGCCGCGCTTCGGGGGCATAGAAACTGATGGCCTGGTCAAGTTGCGGACGGTAATCAGCCGGCACGCCGTGGATCTGTCGCGTCTGCTCGGACCATTCAAGCTCGCCCGTGCGCAGATCCAGCTCCCATCCCCCGACGTCTGCCAGTGCGCCGGTGCGATTCAGCAACGCCTCGTTCTTACGCAGCTGCTCTTCCTGCAGCGCGCGATCGGTCACGTCTTCGACAGAGCCCACGTATCCTGTGACCGCGCCACATTCGTCAATGGCCGGGCGTGAACGCGAGCGCACGTGTCGAACGGTGCCGCCCTCGTGCTGCACGCGGAATTCCATATCGAAGTCTGACCGCGTGATAGCCGTGCGTTGCCATTCGGCGAAGACGGCGGCCCGGTCGTCTGGATGCAACGTCTGACTCCATCCGGATCCCAACGCGTGCTCGGCCGACAATCCGTAGATGGCCTGCCAACGACTGTTCGTGTATGTGCAGAGTCCGTCGGCGTCTGTGGCAAATACGCCAAGTGGGGATCCTTCGCTCAGGGCGCGAAAGCGGGATTCGCTGGCAAGGAAGGCGCGCGCGCTCTGGCGCGACTCAAGGGCCTTCGCCGCTGCGGTCGCCAGCTGCGACAGGATCGCGCGCTGTACGTCGGTCAGCCGTCGGGGTATGCGATCGATGACACAGAGAGTGCCGACGTTGGCACCATTGCTCAGGCGTAGCGGTGCCCCGGCGTAAAAGCGGATGTGCGGGGCGTCAGAAACCAGCACGTTGTTGGCGAATCGCGAATCCAGCGTCGCGTCGGAGACTTCGAGAATCCCATCACCCTGTACGGTGTGGTGGCAGAAGGCGATATCGCGAGGTGTTTCGGCAACGCCTGGTAGCCCGACACTGGCCTTGAGCCACTGCCGATCGCAGTCGATGAGGCTGACCAGCGAGATCGGTACGTCGCACACCAAGGCCGCCGCCGCGACGAGCGCGTCGAATTCGCGCTCAGGGGCGGAATCGAGGACGTCGAGGTCTCGCAGTGCGTGCAATCGTGCGGCTTCGTCCATGGTTGGGCCGTCAGAGCGGGTGGGGCAGCGCTGTCTGCCTCTTCAATCCTCCAGATCCTCTGGGTATCGGCAAGCCTTTCACCGGACTGAAGCCGCTTCTGGTCGTGCTGGTCGGCAGTGCCGTCGGTGGCGACGCTTTTGATCGAACCCATCCCCGACGGCAGGTTAACGCATGATACTTGGTCTGCGCACTTGTCATCTATCACGTGTCCGATCTGGACAAGGCAAAGGCGTCGTTCCTCGGCCACAGACATCCATCACGCATGCGCGTCGACGTCGTCACCTTCCCGGAAACGCGCGTCACCGCCATTGAGCATCGCGGAACGCCGTCGACGGAATACGATACCGTACGAAAATTGGTCGCCGGAACGCACCGTCAGGTGTTGGCCAAACAGCGAGCGCATGGTCATCCACTGCTCCAGCGTCTTCGCCGCCGCCCGCGCCACGATCATCACGTGGTTCTCGCGTGGCCATCAGGGTGTGTGCGCGACGAACGCGGCGCAGCCGGGACGTCACATAATATGCAATCGTCAACGCCGCGG
>JANOKE010000774.1:0-1105 GCA_031419135.1 Gemmatimonadaceae bacterium | reverse complement strand
CCCACGTGGCCAAGGAAGAGGCGCGCCACTATGTGTTCTATCGCGCCATTTTCGAGAAGGTGCTCAAGCGCGACCCCAATCGCGCCATGCTGTCGGCGGCGGCAGTCATGCCGTCCATCGAAATGCCGGGTGTGAGCATGCCCCATTTCCGCGACATGGCCGACGTGATCCGTCGCGCCGGTATCTACGGACCGCGCGACTATCTCAAGATTGTCGAAGAACAGATCAAGTACTGGGCGATTGACGCCGTGGACGGACTCAACGATATGGGCAAGAAGGCACAGGAAAAAATCATGGCCGTCCCTGCGCGTCTCGAGCGCGTTGCCGACATGATGGAAACCCGCAGTCGCGCCAAGACCTTTTCATTCGCAGTCGCGTTCCAACGCGAATTCGCAATGGACTGAGGAGCCGACAGTGTGGTGTCTCCAACAAGGGGTGAGGGAGCGGTCCACTCACGGTCGACCCAGTCCTTTCACCAGCACATCCGGGAAATCCCCAAACATCCCGTCCACACCCAGTCTCGCAAACTCCCGCACTTCCGCCAACGGATCCCCGCGATACCGCGCCGCCAGAAACGTCGGCTCCGATCGCAACGTCCACACATGGACGGCCAGTCCCGCCGCATGCGCATCACGTATGAGCGTCGTAGGCACGGCCGCGGTATCGGCGCCGACAATCATGCGGCTGTTCACACCGACCGCATCAGCATACGTCGCGATCTCACGAAAGCCCGACACACTCGCCAATGCGCCGTCCGACAGCAGCAGCACCAGTCGCAGGCGCGTTTGCGGGCGCAGCGCCTTCAGCGACGCCGCTTCGAAGCATTGAATAAACACCGGTGCGTCGCGACCATTGAGTTGGCGCGCCTTGAGACCGTCCAGCAATCGCTGTTCCAACGGCAACCCAATCGATGTGAAGTATGTCGGATGCTTGAGCTCGGGATACACACCAACCACGCGCCGCCGGCGACGTCCCGCGCTGTCGGCCAGCGCCAGCACTTCGTCAAAGGTCGGAATCGCGAACTGTCCGTCAAACGCGTGTGAACGAAACGACAACCGCTCGCGCGCCCGCAACGTACGTAACTCGGCGAGGGTGAAGTCCTCGG
>JANOKE010000773.1:0-4109 GCA_031419135.1 Gemmatimonadaceae bacterium | reverse complement strand
GCTCTCCGATCTCACCTGTCCCGCGTGTCGGCACACCGAGCGGCTCACGATGCCGACCGATGCGCGCCTGTTCTTTCACGAGTGTACCAAGTGCCACACGGTTGGCGACGATGGAAGAGCGAACGCCGCTCGCGGGAGGGCACGACAATTTCACCCGCTCGCGCGTAAAGTCGCCGCCAAATTTTCGCGCAGCCGATAGCCCATGTTAAACCTCTTCTCGGGCGGCAGTTCGGCCTCGCCGCATCCCGGTCGGCATCATTCTCAAGGGCACCGAGGGCATCAAGGTGCTCGAGAGTTGGTCGGCGCCGCTGTTGCTGATCGCCGGCGTGATGCTGCTGGCTTGGGGAATCAACAGCGGCGGCGGTCTGGGTCACATGCTAAACGAATCGCAAAAACTGCAGGGCGGGGATCGCGCCAAAAACGCACCTGACGAACTTCTGACGCTCGCCGCGCGGCTGACGATCGACGAGGTTCAGCGCGAGCCAGATCTGTTGCTGGCCATTAAGCGCGCGGTCGACGCCAATCGCCAGGCAGGGCAATTCCTGCTCACCGGTTCGGCCAATCTGCTCCTCATGCGCGCCGTGTCCGAATCGCTGGCCGGGCGTGCCGCGTACGTCAGGCTGTGGCCAATGACCCGACGCGAACAACTCGGGCTCGGTGTGGCGGGCATCTGGTCCGCACTGCTCAACCGTGAACACCGCGAATGGAAGGCCGTGATCGACGATCAGTCGGTGACGTACGAGTCCTGGACGGCACTGGCAAGACGGGGCGGTTATCCAACGCCAGCTCTTGAGCTGAATACTGACGCCGCACGGCAAACCTGGTTTGACGGATACGCCACCACGTATCTCGAGCGCGACCTGCGTGATCTGGCTGCCATCGATCGCCTGACGGAGTTTCGGCGAGTGATGATTGCGACGGCGCTGCGTATAGGCGGGATCCAACAACAGGCTGGGTTGGCGCGCGACGTCAGCATGTCACCCACGACGGTGCAACGGTATCTCGACCTTCTCGAAGTTTCGTACCAACTGGTTCGGATCCCGGCATTTTCGGTCAACCGGACCAAGCGACTGATCAAGTCGCCAAAGTTGTACGGGAGCGACACCGGCCTCGCCCTGCATCTGGCCGGCGAGGTTGTGCCACGCGGGGCACACCTGGAGAATCTGGTGGCCACCGAGCTGCTCGCGTGGAGCGCAACCCGACGCGATCGCCCGTCGATCCTGCATTGACGGACTACCAAAGGGGCCGAGGTGGATTTCGTGGTCGAGTCGTCCCACACGCGACGAGTCCTGGCCGCCCCATGGTGGAAGGTGATGTGAACTACTTCTTCTGCGACACCGTGCGCTGAAACTGCGCCAGCCAATGCTGCATGACCACGATCCGCGCGCCCGCCGCGACCACCGGTTCGGTAACAACCATCCGGCCCGTCGTGCGATCGACGTCCCACGCATTGCCCATCACCGGCAAGCGCATCACGGTCTCGCTCGCACCAACAACGAACGTCGATCCCGGTGTGACCCGCGTGGCGTGAATGGCCGTGAGATCGGCGTTCTGGTACAGAATCGTTCGGCCGTCTGCCGACCAGCGCGCGCGCTGCCCACCGCCCGTCGACACCTTCCACTGTCCGCCGACGTTGGCCGTTGGGAAACGACGCACATGAATCTCCGGCGCGCCCGATTCAAGCGACGTAAACGCCGCCCACTGCCCATCCGGCGAAACACTGGCATCGTATTCGCCCCACTGCGCGCGCAGGTAGGGGCGTGCGGCCGTTTTCGCCGCAGGATTCACGATCTCCGTACTCCCTCCTCCGATGTTGCCGCCAAGTGTGCGCGCCGCGCTATTGCTGGAGAACACGAGCATGCTGTCCGAGGGCCACGCACTCGAGTGCTGATCGCTCGGCATACGCACCACTGCCACTGGCGGCGTGCTCCGATCCACCGGTTGAACAAATACGTCTTCTGCGTCGGTACCCGGTCCTTCGGCCGTAAACGCGAGACGCGTGCCGTCAGGCGACCACACGGGCGCATGGCTCCCCCCCGCTTCCGTGACGCGATCCAGTGTGCCGCGGTCAAAGTTGTAAATCGCCGTATGACGATTCGTGCCCCGCGTTGCGCCGATGGTGACAGCCAGCAATCCACCATCGGGAGAGAAGCGTGCATAGCTCAACACTTTCGGCGCGAGCGGCAGCGTGTCGACCTTCCCGTTGGCCTGCCGAATCAGCGTGCGATACTCGGCTTCGAGTCCTGCACGATACACAAGCATCCCGCTCCGTGTCACCAGAAACGGCGCCACGCCGCCGTTGGGTTGCATGTCCAGCACCACCGGCGACGGCGTACCCTCCACGGCGCGCCGCTGTTGATTGAAGCGTATGGTGTAGATGCCGCCGGCCGAGGATCCGTACATCAAATGCCCCGTAGGGAGCAGCTGCGCCTCTGCAGATTCCTCGAGCACGGTAATAGCCGAGTCGAGGGCCAAGTCGTAGTACATCAACTTCGCGCGCTGCCTGTTGTCGACGTACAGCACACCGCGTCCATCGGGCGTAACACGCGGTTCCTGAGCGGCCGTTGCTTTCCTCAGCACGCGTACGGACCCGCCCGGCGGCAGCACGGCGATGACGCCCTGCGTTTCGAACGCGATGGTGCCGTTCTCGCCCCAGTTCACGCGACCGGCACGCATGGAATCGTTGGGTAAAACGGTTATCGGTGCGCCGCCCGTGACGAGGATTTTTCTCAAATAGCCGTTCGCCTGATAGGCGATCCACTCGTCATCGGGCGAAAATGACGGCGATTCGCCACCGTCGGTTCCCGTGAGCACACGGTATTCACGTTGCCCGACGTCGCGCACGGCGATGCCTTCATCGGTGCTGAACGCGAACTTCGTGCCGTCACCCGACACCGCAAACCGACTCAAGTCCGGACGGGCGTTGGGCACGTCGAGCATCAGTTGGACCACCGGCTCCGGCGCAGCAGCGCGCCCTCGTTGCCAACTCCATCCCGCGACGACAACACTCGTGAGTGCAATGGCAAAGGCGCCAGGCATCAGGTAGCGCGTCGTGCGTGAGCTCGCGGCACGCATGGCGCGAGCAGCGACGGCGTTTGTCGTGAGACCACTGTTTGAATCTTGCAGCGCGTCGGCGAACGCCCTGGCACTGTCGCAGCGATCGGCCGGGAGCTTCTCGAGTGCCGCGTGTACGGCGGCGGCGACATGCGCGGGAACGGACTTCCGCAACGACGCAATGGGCACCGGATCGCTGCTGATCACCTTGGCGACGATCGCCTGAACCGTGGGGCCGGTGAACGGCGGCTCACCGGCCAGCATCTCGTACGTCATCGCACCCAACGCGTAGATGTCGCTGCGCGCATCGATGGTGCGTTCCCCCATCGCCTGCTCGGGACTCATGTACTGGGGCGTTCCCAGCGAAAGGCCGGTTTGCGTCATGCGCGTGCCGCCGGCACTCTGCACCGCGAGCGCAATACCAAAGTCCGCTACAATGGCCTGCCCATCATGCAGCAGGATATTCTCCGGCTTGATGTCGCGATGAATCACGCCCTGCCGATGCGCATAGTCCAACGCACTGGCCACCTCACGCGCAATCCGTACGGCGTCACCAATCGGTAGCTGTCGCTCGCGCTCAAGTCGCGCACGCAGGGTCTCGCCTGTCACCAGCGGCATCACATAGTACAGCAGCCCGGACGTCTTCCGTCCGCCGTTCGCCGTCTCCTGTATCCCTCCGGTCTCCTGTCTCCCGTCCCCCGTCTCCTGTCTTTCAGCGCCGGTATCACCCGAATCCAGCAGCGCCAATATGTGCGGATGCTGCAGGCGGGCCGTGGTGCGGATCTCGCTCAGGAACCGCTCGCCGCCGAGTGCCGCGCCGAGGTCGGGGTGCAGCACCTTGATCGCGACGTCGCGATCGTGTTTCAGGTCGTGCGCCAGGTAGACGGTGGCCATGCCACCCGCGCCGAGTGCGCGTTCGATGCGGTAGCTATGGCTGAGAGCTTGGGTCAACCGGCGGATGGTGTCAGTCATGCGCGAGCGCGTTGCGTGGCATGAGACCAGCGGCAGCTTTGAAACGCGGTATGTCGTTCACTGCCGCCACTCGGCCTCCACTC
>JANOKE010000772.1:0-2021 GCA_031419135.1 Gemmatimonadaceae bacterium | reverse complement strand
GCCGCAGACGAAAAAGCCCGACGACCGTTAACAAGCTGGTCAGGTTCAGCACGAACCCCGTATACGCCAACACCTTTTCGAACGACGCAGTCAGGATGAGCACGACAACAAGCACGAACTGCACGAACAGCGCCTGCCGCGGCACGCCGTTCGCCGACAGCGTGCCCCACCGCGCCAGTCCGGGCGTGCCGGCACATACGGCCTGCGTTGCCCGTGAGCCTGCAAGCACCAATCCACTGGTGGTCGCCACGAGAACGAGCGCAATGATGCCACTCATCACGCGTCCGCCAACCGCTCCGGCAATGCGCGTCGCAGATAGCGCGCCCACCTCCACGGTGCCCGCCAGCTCTCGCGTCGGCACCGTGCGCAGAAACACCCAGTGCAGGAGCACGTACAGCGTCCCAACCAGCAGCACGCCGCCAAGAACGGTGCGCGGAATCACCCGCTGAGGGTCGCGAATTTCGCCGGCCACATAGCCTACGGAATTCCAACCGGTGTACGCGTACACGACATAGATCAGCGACATCGCAAACGGTCGACTGGCAATCTCGCGCCAGGACTGTGCGGTGGGGGCGAACCCAATGGGTTCCGAGGGCCCTGCCACAAGCCCAAACACAATGAATGCGACAATGACGAGCAAGGTGGTGGCAGTGGCCGCCACCTGAAAGGCACGCGCGGTGGGCACGGCGCTCCAATGCACTACAGCCACCAGACCCAGAACAAAGATCGAGGCCGTCCCTGGTGAGATCGGCAATACCACCGACGCGTATCGCCCAAACGCGATGCCAGCCAGTGCAATCGGTGCCGCGAAGCCGGCCGTCATCGACACGAAGCCACCAAGAAAGCCCATCAGCGGTGACCACGCTCGGCCGAGGTATACGAATTCCCCGCCCGAATGTGGCAACGCGGCACCGAGCTCCGCGTAACTGAGCGCACCGGTGAGCGAGAGCACGCCGCCAAGTGCCCACAGCGTCAACAGCGTGAACCCGGCATGAAGCTCCACAACCTGAAAGCCCAGACTCGTGAACACACCGGTGCCAATCATGTTCGACGCGAGAATCGCCAACGCGGTGAACTGTCCGATTGCGCCGCGCGATGGCATGCGGAGCGGCGTTGGCGCGCTCACAGGCAGGTACTCGAGCAGTGCGGCTTACCCATAGCAGTACCCCGCCTCATGCGTGAAGCCTCCAATGGGATCGTAGAAGTTCGTCCACGCAGCATCCCTCGGCCCCGCTGTTCGATCGTTCCTGCACGCGTCACTACGGGCAGAATTCACGGCTTCTGCCCGTATAACCTGATGCGCCGCGCAATGCCATCGTAGATCGGCGTGGCGGGCTGCCGAGTTTCGGGGTTGATCTTGAAGAGGTGATCGCCGCCGTCGACCGCAGCAACGATCGCATGATAGAGCGGCGCGTGTTTGACGGGATATTGCGCAGCTTCCATCCACGAGCGTAGCGCTGCCCCTTCGTGCTTGATGACAATGTGCGCCAGTATCCGTTGCAAGTCGTCCATGTAGTTGGTCCAAAGGCGAACGTCGCCGCTGTTCACCGCGCGACCAATATCCTCAAAAATCGCAGACCAGCGCACTGGAGGCAAATCGCCAATACGAATTGCCGCGTCTAGCAGGTGCCGACCGGCGTTCGTGATCGCGGTGTCGTCAGCCAACGCATTTTGTGCGTGTTCACGCGCCAGCGTCATGTCTCCGCCATGGAGCGCCATGGCGAATGCACAGTTTGCGTGCAAGGACGCGCGCGTGTCAGGCGCTGAAGCAATGGTTAACCCGGATTGGTACGCCGAGATCGCCTCCGCGACATCTCCTTTGTGATCCAGTAACAAATTGCCGAGCGAATTCCACAGCGAGGCATCGGCTGACTGCGCATGAAGAGCGTATTGTGAGATTGCTCGAACAATGACGTCCTCCGCGTCAGCAACGCGTCCAAGCTCCGTCAACCTACCAAGTTGGTTACGAAGTGCTCTAGCGACGTGCTCGCGCAGCGTCAGGTCCGGCGCCGGACCGAAGC
>JANOKE010000771.1:0-1899 GCA_031419135.1 Gemmatimonadaceae bacterium | reverse complement strand
GGGTTGGTCGCGATCAGATGCATCACCCGGCGAGCAGCTTCAGGCAATGAGTTTGCGGTGGTTGGTTGGCGGGGTTAACTGCACCCGTAGCTGGACACTCCGTTCTCGCCGTGCCCTCTCGAATGACATCATGAACCACATCGTTGGTGACTGCGGGTGATTGTCACTGAGTCCGAACTCGACGCGCGGCTTGCCACGCCAGATGACGCGACCGTTGCAGCGCTGACATCGCTCGACGGCGACCTGCTCGTGCTGGGTGCTGGTGGCAAGATGGGTCCCAGCGTGGCGACAATGGCGCGACGGGCACTCGGTTCGTCATCGCGTCGCGTGATCGCCGTCTCGCGTTTTGCCGATTCCACGGTCGCCTCCTCGCTGGAGGCCCATGGTGTGGAAACAATCTGCGCCGACCTCGCCGATCCGCGTACCGTCGCCGCGCTGCCGAACGCGGCCAACGTTATCTGGATGGTCGGACAGAAGTTCGGCACGGCGGGCGACCCGGTAGGCACGTGGACCCAGAACGTCGTGGCATCCGTGCATGGCGCCGAACGGTTTGCTGGTGCCCGTATGGTGTGCTTCTCCACCGGAAATGTGTACGGCCAAACCGCAGTATCAGGCGGTGGATCGCGCGAAACGGACGCACTGGTCCCCAACGGCGAATACGCCGCGTCGTGTGTGGGACGCGAGCATGTGTTCGAGTCCGTTGCGCGTCGCACCGGGTCGCCCCTGCTGCTGTATCGGTTGTTCTACGCGTGCGACTTGCGCTATGGCGTAGTCACAGAAATTGCGCTCAAAGTGTTGCGTAGCGAGCCCGTATCACTGGCTGCTGGATACGCGAACGTCATCTGGCAAGGCGATGCCAACCGTCTTGCGCTCCGCGCACTGACGCTCACCGCGACGCCGACAGTGGCACTCAATGTCACCGGACCGATGGTTCAGGTGCGGGAAATCGCCGAGCGCATTGGTCGCATCGCCGGCGTCGCGCCGTTGTTCGAGGGTATCGAAAGCCCGGACGCACTGGTCGCCAACATCGATCGCCTTGCGCAGATGCTCCCACACAACGCGCTTCCGCTTGATACGCTTTGCGCATGGGCCGTCACGTGGATTCGCAACAATGGCCGCTTACTGAACAAGCCCACCAGGTTCGAGGTGCGCGATGGTCGCTTCTGATTCTGTCGCGCTCAATGTGCGACAGCATCTGCTGCACGGGCAGGTGATTCCGGCGCATCCCCTGGCCCTTACGCCGCACCGCACCGTCGATGAGCGGCATCAGCGCGCACTGACGCGCTATTACATCGCCGCTGGTGCGGGCGGCATGGCGGTTGGTGTGCATACCACGGGTTTTCAAATCCACGACAGCAACGTGGGTCTCTATCGCCCGGTGTTGGAACTCGCAGCCGAGACGGCAAACGCCGCGCTGGCCGGTAATCGCGCGCGACCGTTCGTGCGGGTAGCCGGTATTGTTGGCGACACGCCTCAGGCGGTGAAAGAAGCCGGGATTGCCAGCGCGCTTGGCTATCACTGCGGCCTGTTGTCGCTTGGCGCCTGGCGCGACGCCGATGATCCGGCGATTCTCGCCCATTGTCGGCACGTCGCCGAAACCATTCCGCTGTTCGGGTTCTATCTGCAGCCAGCGGTGGGCGGGCGACGGTTGTCGTACGCATTCTGGCGGGAGTTCGCCGAGATCGCCAATGTGGTGGCCATCAAGGTGGCGCCATTCGATCGCTACGCGACGCTCGATGTTGTGCGTGCGGTGGCCGCTGCCGGTCGTGACGATATCGCGCTCTACACCGGCAACGACGACGCGATCATTGCTGATCTGGTCACCGATGTGCCGGTGGTGACCGGTGGTCGCGCGCATACGCGTCACTTCATGGGTGGTTTGCTGGGGCAATGGGCGGT
>JANOKE010000770.1:0-1513 GCA_031419135.1 Gemmatimonadaceae bacterium | reverse complement strand
CCCACCGATCTTCCAGTCGCTTGGCGAGACAGCGATCGACGATGTCGCACAACATGGGCGAGAGCATCGGCGCAACCGTCGCCAACTTCGGCGCCGGCTTTGTGTGATGTGCCACCAGCACCGACGCCGCCGTGGCGCCATTGAATGGCAGCGTGCGACTGAGGGCGAGGAAGCCAACGACGCCAAGTGAATACAGATCACTTCGTCCGTCAATCGCGTCGTCGGTGGATTGCTCCGGACTCATATAGTGCACAGTGCCGAGCACCATGCCGGAGGCGGTGAGTGGAGAGGCCGCCGCAATGCGTGCCACACCGAAGTCGGAGAGCATCGCGTTCCCAGACAGCCGGTCGAGCAGGATGTTCTCCGGCTTCACGTCGCGGTGCACGATGCCGCGTGTGTGCGCGTACCCGAGGGCCGACGCGGCGTCGCGCAACAAGCGCACCGCGTCCGCCGCCGCCAGCGGTCCATCGCGTTTGACGCGCTGGCCGAGTGACTCGCCGTCTACGTACCCCATCACAAAGAATGCGACGCCATCAATCTCGTCGGCGCGATGGACCGGCACGATGTGCGGGTGCGACAGCTGTGCGGCAATGCGTGCTTCACGCAGAAAGCGCTCGCGCACGGCGGGTTGGTCTGCCAGCTCCTGCGGCAGCACCTTGATCGCGACCAATCGCTGCAGTTTGAGGTCGCGCGCGAGATACACGACGCCCATGCCGCCGCGGCCGAGCTCGCGTTCGATGTCGTACTGTCCAGTCAGTGCCTGTACGAGCGTCTGCATCGGTCGCGAGCGCGCGGCTACCTCGCCACCGCAGGTTGGACATGCGGGCGGACTGTGCGTGCCGATGTGGTCGTGGTTAGCATAGTCGCCAGGTCGCTGGCGGTCAGAAGACGGGTCCTGCAACGGATCTTCAACTACGGAGATTGCTTGACTGGCGTCGCGCAGGCAAGCCGTAGGAGCGACACCGCTGTTTAGCAGCAGGGCTTACCATGCTCGCAGCGTGCGGCGCGGGTGACGCCAAACCCGATTCAACGGCCGCGGTTGCGCTGCCGACGGCCACACCGATATCCGTCTCGATCGTATCTCCAGCAGAGGGCGATACCGTCGGTGCAAACGTCACCGTGGTCCTCGCGGCCCAGGGTGTTACCATCGAGAAAGCCAGCGGTATCCGCGTCGCCGGTTTGGCCATTTCCATCTCTCTTCCTCGATTCGCCACCATGTGCGGAGGATGTGGTGATCCCGCAGAATTCGGATCACATCGTACATATCGGCTCCGGCGCGTCGACGCATACGTATACAGCGCACGCCGAGGGTGCGCACGAGATCATTGCCGTGGTTGGTTACGGTGATCACGCCTTGATGAACACCATCCGCGACACGGTGAGGTTCGTCGTCAAGCATTAGCGAGGGCCAGAGCACTACGCGCGCCTGGAGAGTGCATTCGCTCCCCGCGGGTTGAGCAGAAGCTTGAGATCAGTGAGCCGCGCACTGAATGGCCTGAATGGAGCGCGCGGA
>JANOKE010000769.1:0-6878 GCA_031419135.1 Gemmatimonadaceae bacterium | reverse complement strand
TGGCGCGCGCGATTGCGAGTGGACTCGTGGCGGCGAACGCGTGCGTCAGCGATGCATCAACGTTGCTCGACGACACCACCGACGTGCTCGTGGAGGCGATCGGTGGCACCACCACCGCGCGCACACTCGTCGAGACGGCATTGCGACGGGGTATCCGCGTGGTGACCGCCAACAAGGCCCTGCTCGCCGAACGCGGTCCCGAGTTGCTCGCGTTAGCGCACGCGCATGGCACACGATTCGACTTCGAGGGCGCAGTTGCCGGTGCCATTCCCGTGGTGCGCTGCATCCGCAGTGGTGCTGCCGGCGTGGGCATCACGCAGTGCAGCGGGATCCTGAACGGTACCAGCAACTTTGTGCTGGACCGCGTAGCAGACGGTTGTTCGCTGAGCGAAGCGATACGCGACGCGCAGCGACTGGGGTACGCCGAGGCAGATCCGTCTCGCGATCTGTCGGGTGAAGATGCCGAAGATAAGTTGCGGGTATTGGCGTGGCTGATCTTCGGCGTCAGCCCGTGCTCGCTCACGGTGGTGCGACGCGGCATCGACGCCGAAACCGCCAGTTGGGTGGCGCAGGTGGCGAAAGAGGGCGACCGCGTAAAGGTCATTGCCAGCTGCTCCATGGTCGACGGCACACTGATCGCGCGTATCGCTCCCACACGGGTCACCTGCGACGATCCGTGGGCCAGGGTACACGGCCCGGCCAACCGCATCGTGATTGAGAGTGCGTCAGCAGGTACGTTGATATTTCATGGCGCCGGTGCCGGCGGACGCGCGACGGCCGGCGCCGTGCTGGGCGATCTGCTAGCGTGACGGACGAATGCCGCGCGACCGCAGCAGCGTGCGCACCGAATCGATCGGCAGAGGAAGAACGCGGCCGGCCCGACTCGCCACGGGCGTGGCCATCAGCAGCGCATTGTACAACGCCTCTTCGGTGGCCTCGGTGACCGCCTGAAAGAGCGACGACATCGCGTCGTTCCCAAGCTCTTGCACCGTGACCAGCGTGACGTCCGGATTGCGTCGCACCGAGGCGGCGGTCGAAAAGGCGAGAACGTAGTCCCCCGATCCGTTCGACGCACTCGATCCGGTGCGCGCCAGCCCCATCACGGCGCGCGCCGCCAAGCGCTGGAGATTGCGCGCCAGCAGTGGCGCATCGGTGGCGATCACGATCATGCACGACCCATCCCCGCGCTCTGCCGCCGTATCGCCATTGGCTCCTCCGGGAGTTCGTACGCCTTCGACGTCGCGCTGAAACGCATAGCGACCAAGCAATGGACCAATGGGCACACCAGCCATCTGCAGCACACCACCGTAGTTCCCTTGGACGAGCACGCCAATCGTGTAGCCGCCCAACGACGCTGGCAAAACGCGCGAGGATGTCCCGATTCCGCCTTTCCATCCGAACATCACGGTGCCGTAGCCGGCGCCCACGCTGCCTTCTCCCACCGCACCCGTATCCGCCACCGCAAGCGCGCGCGCCACCGCCGCGCCAATGCCCGGTCGCTCCCGCGTCGCGTTCAACGATCCATCATTGGTTTCGCCAACCACGGGATTGATCGATCGCACCAGCGTATTCTCTGGTCGCTGCAACATCCAGCGCGCCAATGCGTCGCCCGCTTGCCAGATGCACAGCGTGCAGGTGAGCACGATGGGCGTTTCCAACTCTCCCAGCTCGCGCAGTTGTGTGGCGCCAAGCAACTTGCCGAATCCATTGCCAACGTGCAGGGCCGCAGGAACACGATCGCGAAACAGGTCGCCGCGATGCGGCACAATTGCCGTTACACCGGTGCGCAGGGAATCGCCTTCGCTAATGGTCGCGTGGCCCACGCGCACACCGGCGACGTCCGTGATGGCGTTCCATGGTCCGGGTGCAAACACCCCAGGCGCCAATCCGAGCGCCCGCGCCCTCGTTGGTTGCGAGTACACGGGTATGGCGTGGGTGATCGCAAGCACCAACACGATCAGCACGCGTCGGCTCGCCGACTGTGCGGCACCGAGACGGTTTGAATTGGAGTGGCGCATGGGCACCAAGGTACCGATTCGACAAGCCGATCGCTCTACCTCCTTCATTCGACGCGCGGGATCGCTCGGCTTTGTCCCGATCGCTTCACCTCGGAGGCTCCGTCCGGCATATTGGCCGCATGGCACATCGTCCCGTCTATGGACACCGAGCGCTTCGCCAACGCCTTGCGGCGTCGTGGCACGCGGGTCGGCTTCCCGCCAGCCTGCTGTTAGTGGGGCGACGAGGTGTCGGGAAGCAGCGACTGGCGCTGTGGCTCGGTCAATTGCTGATCTGCGATCGGGCCGGCGCTGAGTCGTTGGACGATCCGTGCGGCTCCTGCCAGCAGTGTCGGTACGCCGAGCGAGGGCAACACCCGGATCTCCATTGGTTTTTTCCTCGACCGCGGCTGAAAGACCCGGATCCGTCGGCCGATGACGTGAAGGCCGACCTCGCCGAGGCGATCGCGGAACGAATGGCCGCCGACGGACTGTGGGCGCCATCGCTGGGGAGTGAGGGAATCCATATCGCCACAGTGCGGGCGCTGGTGCAGCTGGCTGCGGTGCGCCCGGCCATGGCCGCTCGTACCGTTTTCGTGGTAGGCGATGCCGAACGCATGGTGCCACAGGAGGGTATGGATTATGCGGCCAACGCGTTTCTCAAGCTTCTTGAAGAGCCGTCCCGGAGTACCACAGTAATCCTCACCAGCAGCGAGGCCGGGGCGCTCCTTCCGACTGTTCGCTCGCGTGTGGTCACCATTCGTGTGCCACCAGTTGGGCGGGCCGACGTTGAGGCATTCTTGACGGACCCCGCCGTTCAGCGACGGGTGCCGGGTGTGCCGATCGACGATGCGGCGGGTCGCATGGGCGGCGCCCTTGGCGACCTGCTGGCCGGTGAGTCGACCGCCTTGTCGTTTGCGTCGGCCACGAAACTGCTCGAAGCCGCACTCGCGCCGCCCACCCCCGGCGGCACGACGGATCGCATCAAGGCGGCCGCGCGGCAAGGAGCATCGGGTGCCCGCGGAGCATTTACCGACGTGCTCGAAGCGCTTACGGTGCAGCTCCATGCTCGAGCTCGACAGCTCGTCGCGTTGGAACACGAGTCGGAGGCGCGGCGAACCGCCAGCGCCGTGATGGACGTCGAACAGACTAAACTGCGGGCACAGGGCAACGTGAGTCCGCAGCTTCTTACCGCAGCACTGCTCGCGGCATTGCATCGCACGCTACGCCCGTGACGGTGCGATAACCCTTGTCGCCAATCCGTTGATTACTCGCTCATTGAGGCCCACGTGAACGCAGGCAATTCGAACCCTGAGCAGTACCGGGACGACGTCGCGCGCGAGCTGACGCACGTGGATTCGACGGGAATTTTTCGCATGATTGACGTGAGCGACAAGCCAATTTCGCTGCGTTCTGCGTTCGCCAGCGGGCATATTCGCATGGCCTATGATACGTTTAAAGCTATACGTGACAATACGTTAGCAAAAGGCGACGTTATTCCGGTGGCACGATTGGCCGGAATTCAGGCCGCCAAGCGCACGGCCGACCTCATTCCGCTCTGCCACCCTTTGCCGTTGTCCGGGGTAGAGGTTCTGGTTAAGCTCGATGAGTCCCTGCCTGGCCTTCGGGTCGAGGGATTTGCCAGAACCGCCGCGCAGACTGGGGTGGAGATGGAGGCGTTGACCGCAGTTTCCGTGGCGTTGCTGGCCGTTTACGACATGGCAAAGGCGATCGATCGGACGATGGTGATTTCCGATATCGTGCTGCGCGAAAAGCGCGGCGGCACGAAGGGGGATTTCATCAGCGATCCCTGACTGACCTGACGACTTGGACGGAGGACGTGATGAATACAGTACCTGGTCCGCTTGATGGACGATTGAGCCTGGACGCGGCGGCACGACGGCACCGCATGCATCGCCGCTACGCAAAACGCAGACTAACCCGGGTTGCCGTGGCGGCAACCGCCGTGTTCACCGCCGCGGCACTGTTCACTCCGGAGCGGGCCGAGAAAGTCACCACGCCGAACACTGGCAACGCTCCCGGCCCGGTGACGGCGGCTCGTACGGCATCCAGCCCGCGGGTAAGTGCCAGTCTGCCAATTCAACCGTCGTGGCGCCCAGCCGGCGAGGTCCTTAAGCGCAAGCCCACGAAAACCCCGTCGTTGCCGTTCGGTATCGACCCGCAGGAAGTCGAACGGCGGGAGTCGCTGAGTCGCTGGCACCGCATCTACACGTACTCCACGCGCTACCGCATCAAACCGGATCTGGCACGGAAGGTGTACGACGCTGCCGTGACCGCAGGTCTTGAACCTGAGCTGGCGTTCCGGTTGGTCCGGGTTGAGAGCGTGTTCGAAACCCGCGCCTTGAGCCCTGTTGGTGCCGTGGGACTCACCCAGCTGATGCTGGGGACAGCGCGCGAGTTTGAGCCAAACGTCACCCGCGAGCAGTTGCTCGATCCCGACGTCAATCTTCGCATCGGCTTCAAGTATCTGCGCGCACTGATTCGCGAGCAGAAGGGCAATCTCAAGCTGGCGTTGCTGGTCTATAACCGCGGGCCGGTGGCCGTGCAGAACGCGCTGAGCATGGGGATGGATCCCGCCAACGGATACGAGCGTTTGGTCATGCGCGGATACCAGGGTCGGGGCGTCCTCGACTGAATCGCCCACGCGTCGCTGGCTTCTGCTGCGGGCAGACCGACGGATCCTTCGCGATGCGACCGTGGATGGTCCGCTGATCTAGCGTGGCGCGTCAATCGCGCCACTGCTTGCGCAGCATTATGGTTCGGAGTGGCCCATGCCCGGGCCTTTCCGTAGAGAATCATTTCCATACCTCCGCTATCGCGTGTACGTGTCGCAAACAACTTTGCAAACAGTTGACTGGAGTGCCAAGCTCGCCCCGTACCGCAAGCCGGTGGCATGGAAGAGCGGATTCCAGTTGGCGTCGACCGCGTTCCTTCTCGCCGTTTTCTGGGGCGCCGCCCTGCTGAGCCTGCGGGTCGGTTACTGGCTCTCGCTGATCATCGCAGTGCCTGCCGCCCTGATGGTGGTGCGCCTCTTCATGCTCCAACACGACTGCGGACACGGTGCCTTCTTCCGTTCGCAGAAGATGAACAACCTCGTCGGCAGCGTGTTGGGCGTATTCACCTTGGTGCCCTACGCCTACTGGCGCCGCACACACGCGATTCACCACGCCACCAGCGGCAACCTCGACGTCCGTGGACTCGGCGATATCGACACGCTCACCGTGCGCGAATACCTGAGCCGGTCGAAGACGAAGCGAGTTCTTTACCGGATGTATCGACATCCCGCGGTCCTGCTTCTTGTCGGCCCTACCTGGCAGTTCATCCTCAAACACCGACTGCCGCTCGATTCGCCCAAGGGATGGACCCGGGAGATGATCGGCGTGCAGTTGACCAACCTCGGGCTGGCCGGCGTCATCGCCCTGATGTGGTGGACATTGGGGCTCAAGCAGTTCCTGATGGTGCAGTTGCCTAT
The DNA here is from genome assembly GCA_031419135.1 of Gemmatimonadaceae bacterium. Lineage (GTDB taxonomy): Bacteria > Gemmatimonadota > Gemmatimonadetes > Gemmatimonadales > Gemmatimonadaceae > Gemmatimonas. The sequence goes on along the minus strand of JANOKE010000769.1, from coordinate 1,391 downwards.
CACACTTCTTGCGGGCTCCATTGGGGTCTATCTCTTCTATGTGCAGCACCAGTACGAGGACACCTACTGGCGCTATCGCGAGGCATGGAACTACTTTGCGGCCGGCCTCGAAGGCGCTTCGCATCTTACGATGCCAAAGATACTGCAGTGGTGCACGGCGAGCATCGGCCTTCATCACATCCATCACGTCGCCAGCCGGATTCCGAACTATCATCTCCAGCGCGCATACGACAACCACCCCGAGTTGCAGCAGGTCACCAAACTCTCTCTCTGGAAGAGCCTGACGACATTGCGTCTTACGCTGTGGGACGAAGATGTAAAGCAGTTGGTCGGTTTCCGGGAACTCCGCAGCATCCGCGATCGCCTCTCGTCGGAACTTGAGAACGGCGCGGCCATCATGGCTACGAAGCCGGCGGCCGTGCCTGTCTCGTGGCGGTAGGTTCGACCTCGGTGTATCCGTCCGGATTTCCCATGTTTTCGTAGCGGCGTGCGGTCGCGATTCTTCTTTCCTTCTGCGATTTACGCGGCGAGCGAGAGGAGGGACATGTTGGATGGAGGCCTGCAGCAGATCGCGAAGCATCGTGTCTGCACCAGGCCTAGGGTTTCGCCGCCGTTTTTCGCTTGGCGGCCGCTGACGTTTTGGCGGTCGACTGCTTCACGATCGACTTCTTCACGGTCGACTTCTTGGCGCTCGACCTCTTGGCACTCGACTTCTTGGCACTCGACGTTGTGGTGGACACTCTGGCAGCGGCGACGCGAAGGGTCTGACCGGCGATTACCCGCGTGCCGCGCAGACCGTTCAAGGAGCGGACCCGCGCAACGCTCATGCCATATCGTTTCGCGATGCCGCCCAGTGTTTCCCCGCGACGGACCACGTGATAGCCACTCCGCGTGAGGGCACGCGCGCGATCGCCGCCATACCGTTCGATCGACGGGTCGGGGAGGTCACGCGCGAACGCAAACACCGCCCGTTCGGGAATGCGCACGATCTGTCCAGCGCTCAGTTTACCACTGCGCGTGGTCTTGAGCGTTGGATTGAACCACCGAAGTTGCTTGACGGTGAGCCCTTCCCGATCCGCGAACTTCGCGGTTGTGGATGTCGACCCATCAACGCGCACCGTGCGGAAACCACGTCGCTCGTCGGACGACAACCCGTCCAGCGCCGCCGCGGTTCGCTCACCGCTTCCACTCGGCACTTTCACCCAAACGGCCACATCGGGGGGGGTGATACCGCGCAGGATGGCAGGGTTCAAGTCCTTCATCGTTGCGCTGCTCACGCCACCGGCGCTGGCGACCGCGGCGAGGCTCGTGCCCGCGTCGACGCGCAAGGAGTCGTACGACAGCGGTGCCGTGGAATCGATTGACAGCCCATAGCGCGCCGGCATCTTCGC
>JANOKE010000768.1:0-4563 GCA_031419135.1 Gemmatimonadaceae bacterium | reverse complement strand
CGACGCGAACAATCCATCGCGTACGCCGCGCCGAATCGGTCGTGATGCCACCGTCGATCACCCAGAGGACCACTTGTTCCACCCCGCTCGCGCCGATCTCGCCGCGAACACATAGGGTCGATCACTGCAAGCGTGTCTGTTCTCGCAATACCACTCACCACTCTCGCACCGCCAGCGTGCACGACGTCGCACGCTCCCTCACGAGCGCCGTGCAGCTTGGGGCAGCGGACACAGTTACCCAGTCGCTCCACCTCGCTCACACATGCTAGTCTAGACACCTCACGCCTACGCGACCTGGCCATCAGCGACGCCGGATTCGTCTTCGATCCGACCACTGGGCACACATACAACATGAACCCGACCGCGCTCTTCATCGTAAGCGCACTCAAATCGGGCGAGCCGGCCGACACGATCGTGGCACAACTCGGCGATGCGTTTGAAATCAAGAGCGAATCGGACGTGGCGCGCGACTTCGGCGATTTCGTATCGCGCTGCGGGAGAACGGATTGGTGAAGTGAACATCACCATTCGCGATACCGTAGCCATCACCGGCATGAATGCGGGCGACAATCCCGCTCCGGGCGTTGGTGTCGCGCGCGCATTGCGCCTCGACCCGAACTTCGCCGGTCGCGTGATCGGGCTCGGCTATGACGCGCTTGAGGCGGGCTTCTACACGCGGCGATTGGCGGCGCTACCAGCGACTACGCGCGTGGTGCACCTTCATGCTGACCGTGAGGTCGCTGCGTTCCTCGCCGACCCCTCGGGGCGCTGATTCCCCGGCGCGTCAATTCGCAGGCGACCTGTCGATTCCCGCGGGCGTCGCGTATCCTCACTGGTGGTGCTCGCAAATGAAGCAACGCAGCGCAGGCGCGCGCACCCCACAGCCTCATGTACCTGCTGGTTACCGGCAATTCTTTCCTCTTGACAAGCGTGGCAAGACGCCCCACCGTAGCATCGCGAGCCCGCACTATCGCGAGCCCGCACTACGGGTTCGCATCTCTTTCAATCGGAGATGCGCAATATGAACGGGAAATTGAACTTCGCGCGGTCGCTTGTGCGGGTCAGTGGTACTCGGGGCGTTCTCTCGCTGGCTGCGCTTGTTGGAGGCCTTGCAGTGCCCGCGACCATCAAAGTCTCCGACCAACGCGGTGTCGAGATTGTGGCGAATTCGGCGTGCGCTATGACTGATGACGAGGGCTGTCTCCCGCAGGCCAACAAGTACTGTGGGCTTCGCGTCAACAAGTACAAATTGAATTGAGCATTCGTGCTGCGCGCGTTCGTAGTTGAGGCAGTCCCGAGGGCGACGGCAAGGAAGTGGGGTTTCCTTGCCGTACTGCTCGGATGTGCTGGTAGTGACGCGGGCACTCCCATCCAGTCTACCGGCGCATACGTTGTCGTTCCTGGTCGCACGCTCGAATTGCCGCCGGTATTCGAGAACGTGGTGAGCATTGACCGCCTGACTACGGGTACTCTGGTTGTGGGGGACCAAGGCCTGTATTCAGTCACCTATCTGGGCACTGACGGCGCCATAACCGCCCGAGTAGGCAGTAGAGGCAACGGGCCTGGTGAATTCGCAACGCTTCGTGCCGCACATCGCTGTCTTGCTGACACCATCGCCGTTTCCGACTTCGGCAGCGGTCGGCTGTCTTTGATAACAGCGAACGGCTTCGCTCGTCAGATCGCCGTTCCGCCGGCACTACTCGTTGCGGATCTCGTCGGATGTACGCGCGACGGCTCCGCGCTGTTTTCCCGACTGCCAGATCAACTGCCAGGGTTCGGTACGCAGTGATTCCCAATTTCTCTCTTCGACTTTCGTTTTCGCACAGGCCAGGTGGAGTGGCTTGGCGTACTTCGGGGCACGGAGATGTATGTGAGCCAAACGGCCGCGGCGTTCTACCAACAACCGTTTGGGCGCGAGACACTGCTCGGCGCGACCGCAAACGGCGTTGTGGCCGGACAGACGGATGAACCGTTCATTGAACATATCGATCTCGGGCGCAACGAGCGCAGGATCATGCTGCCCCAACTGGAGCAGCGCGCCGTTACCGCTGCGGATCGGCGAAGACTGCTGTCGGAGCGATTGGAAAACGAAGGCAACGCAGAGAGTCGACGCTCGCTCAAACTCGTGCTCAACGAGGCGCAGTGGGGAGAGCGCCAACCGCGCTATGATCGGCTCGTTGCCGACATAGACGGGGTGGTTTGGCTTCGGATTCCCCCCGCGGAGTCTGCATCCTCGGTGGTCTGGATTCGCGTTGGTGGCGATGGAAGGGATGTCGCCGAGATCCGCCTTCCTGCCGGGACGCGCATCATGTATGTCGACTCCGAATTCCTGATCGGGATTCGCACAGATTCGAACGGCGGCCAGCGAGTCGTTCTGCACGAATATCGACTTTCTCCGTTGAAACAGCAGTAAGGGGGTTTGCTGTTCCTCTTCCCGCGTACGCGGAGGCGCGTTCGCCAGCTTGGCATCGGAGGGACAAGTCGACTCGCGGACATCAATGGCACCGGGGCTCTGAACGGTCGCACGAAGCCCGACTACGAGCAAGCGATGCTGCTCCAGACTCGTCGCTGAGCGCAGTGCCCGTCGCTACCTTGCGGGAATGCGTCGCGTCCTCATTATCGGCTCCGGTGGCGCTGGCAAGTCCACCATCGCCACGCAGCTCCGCGCGAATCGTGCGCTGCCCGTCATCCATCTTGACGCGCACTATTGGCATCCGGGCGGGGTTGCCACGCGGCCCGACGTCTGGCTCACGATGGTGGCCGAGCTCACGGCGCGGGACGCGTGGGTGATGGATGGCAACTATGGCGGCACCACGGAACAGCGGCTCGTTGCGTGCGGTACGGTGCTGTTCTGGATTTGCCTCGCGTCGTGTGCCTCTGGAGCCTCGCGCGACGAGCGGTTCAGTATGCCGGTCGCTCGCGACCGGACATGACGCTGGGCTGCCACGAGAAGCTGTCGTGGGAGTTTGTGTCGTGGGTGTAGTCATATCCGTCGCGGCGGCAACCGGAATAGTGAAGGGACTGGCCGCACGACCGTCGCCACACGCGTCGCGCACCTTCGGTCATCGCGTGAAGTCGCCGCATTCATGACCAACGGATCGTAGATTCCGCGAGCGAACTGCCCGTAGACCTGGAGGGACCTGATGCGCTGCGTTGCGATGTGCGCTGTGATCGTGCTGGCGGCCTGCGGTGGCGAGCCGAACAACTTCGTGAAACCGCTGCCGAGTGTCGTGGTGACGGTGGTCGGCCCCACCGCGCCGATTCCGGCAGCGTCCACCTTCGTCTTCACCGCAACTGTCTCCGGTTCGTCAAACAGTGCCGTAGCGTGGAGTGTTGACCCCGTCGGCTCTGCGAATGTGGGTGCGATCAACAGCAGCGGTACCTACACGACACGCCCGAGGGGCGCGCGCAGTATGCCCAACGTTTCGGGGCGGTCGAGCCCGTGTTCGGGAATGTGCGGTACAACAAGGGGCTCGATCGGTTCACCCTACGCGGACGCACCAAGGTTGACGGGCAATGGAAGCTCTTCTGCTTGGTCCACAACATTGAAAAGCTCGCCCATCACGGATACGCGAGGTAAGAACACATCAGGAAGACGCACGGACGGGCACCAATGGCGCGCTGACCGCGGACGGAATTGAGGAACGCATGACATTTGATGTGGCGCCCGAACTTTCGCGCGGTTGCGCACGTTCGCGGAACGCGCAGAAGGGGTTTTCCTACAACCTCAACGCCAGCGTCTGCAGCGAGCGCTCAAACAAGATGCGCGTGGAGCGCGCTTCCCGAAAACGCCCGACTGCAGCAAGCATCGTTAGGCGAGCGCCACGCGGATGTCGCGTCGAAACGGCCTGGTGCGCAACGGAACGGTGACAGGCCGCGCCCGATTCGGACGTATGCTCGGCGCTCCTCGGTCCCGGAGCGCGCATGCCCGAGGCGGCGCCAGCGGCTGCTCGCCCCCACACTCAGTTCGTCGTGCGGCACCGATGGACCACCCCCGCGTGTGCGTGTCGTGCTCACGTCCGACATTGCCGTCACGCCTTCGTGGACACTGGTCTCCCGCACGCGGGTGCGAAGCGTCACCGCGCTCACCGCCACTCCGCGCGATCAGTGTATCGTCACGCCATTCAAGGTGCACGTGACGGATCGGGTGACCGCCGCCCTCAGCACGTCGCTCCGGGGCAAGTTGGTGGCGGTCGATCGGCGCATTGCCGCGTTTGATGTGCATACGCCAGTCGAGCGCTGGTATAACTATCTCAATCGCAACCTGAAAGTGCGGGACAGTGTCTGGCTCTTGTTCGCACCGGAAGGCGCACTCGTGGGCGATATCGCCGTGCGGGACAGCCTGCTGGTCCTTGATGTGCGTTTGTATGTCCGCCCAGCACTCTCGTATGGCCAGCCACCGGTTCGTACACGTAAGGTGCTGCCACCGTTCATACCCAGCGTGAAAGACGTCGGTGACAGCGTGCGGTTGCGCTTACAGGGACTCCGCACGTACGACGATGCCCGCGTCGTCCGCACCAAACAGCTCGGCGGTAAGAAGTTTCGTCGGTTCAACCGTTCGGT
>JANOKE010000767.1:0-1373 GCA_031419135.1 Gemmatimonadaceae bacterium | reverse complement strand
GCTGACATGATATCAACCATCCGTCTCGGCGCGAGTTTGAATAGCTCACGTGGCCGCGACGTCGGATACCCAACCACAACGACGGGAGTGTCGATGACACTGCGAACGCCGTTCACAAAGTAGTTTCTTGGGGCAGATCGCAGTGCGACCCACTCGCCATTCTTGAACCGCCCAACGAGCCGTAGCCCGGTATTGCGCTCGAACTCCCAAGTGTGAAACGCGAGCGTTGTTGGCGAGATTCTTGACTGAACCACAAACGACATCGTCTGACGCTGGCGGTCGAAAACGGCAAGCGAATCATCGGTGATCGGGAACACGGCTTCTACGTATGCAAATTCCCCGGGGCCTTGACCTTTCCGGCCGAGAGCGAGGATCTGCTTTCCGGTACGGTCGAAAAGGACTACTTGCTGGTTCGCGTTGTCGGCGAACGCTACGCCTCCATCATGCGTAATCGCACCGCCAGCAGGATCCGCTTCGTAGGGAATGCCGTCAGGTTCCCGCAGTACTCCAACCTCTTTGAGTTGCGTGACGGGTGCCGAAAATGATGCGTTGATTGTATTGGCCTTCTCCGCACCACAGGCGGCAGCCAGACAACTGACCACGGCAAGGACACTTCTGCTTTTCATGGAGAGCATCCCATCGGCAGAGGGGAGCACAAACTGCTGGTAAATCCAGCAAAGCAACTGAACGCTTCATATGCGCGCTGTGTACGCCCCCTTGTGACGACGCGACCATCCAGCCCACCGGTTAGTGTCGGTCCTGAAACTCAAAATCGTCTCTCGAACGTCGCGCAAAACGCGTCGAGAAAACGAATGTGGAGAAGGCGAAACGAGTGACGCATCCGGTATGGTATTCTCGCCGCAATGATGTACGTTGGCGTTATCAAGACGTCCAACTCCATCAGCAGGAGGTACCGCCGGATGCGTCATCCCTCGTCACAACTACACCTCACCGCGCCGTGGATCGCGCACGATCATGCGAAGGATCTGGCGGCGATGAGCGCCCTGCTCGATGCACAACCTGCATTGGCGACACCCGTTCAGCAAGATCTCGAAGCAGGGTGTGCGAAGAATGCGCACACCGGTCGGCCTGGGATGACGGGCGAGCAGACGCTGCGGGCGCGCGTCGTGCGGCAACTCACCGGCTGGACGTTTGCGGAGTTGGCGTTCCATCTCGTGGACTCCCTGACGTATCGGGCGTTCTGTCGGCTGGGCGCGCTGGAGCCGACGCCGTCGAAGTCGGCGTTGGCGGCGACGTTCCGCCGCGTGCGCCCGGCGACGCTCGCGACGCTGAATGACGCGTTGGTCACGAGCGCCGAGGCGCGCGCGGTCGAGCCCGCGCGCACCGTGCGCATGGATGCCACGGTGGTGCCG
>JANOKE010000766.1:0-1256 GCA_031419135.1 Gemmatimonadaceae bacterium | reverse complement strand
CTCAGGCGTACTGCCGAATGCTTTCGAAAGACGGATCGCCATCTCTGGGCTGATGCCGCTTTTTTCGTTCACGATGTTGTTGAGCGTGAGACGGGTCACACCCAGTATTCTGGCGGCCTCCGTCACACTCAGCTTGAGCGGTTCCAAGCAGCTGCTTCTCACAATGCGACCGGGGTGCACCGGGTTCTTCATAGGCATGATGTCTCTCCTTCAGTGATAGTCGATCAGTTGCACGTCGTACACATGACCATCTTCCAACCGGAAAATGATGCGCCAGTTGGCGTTCAGCGTCATCGACCAGAACCCTTTCAGGGTTCCTTTCAATGGGTGCAAGCGATAGCCAGGTAAATCCAGATCCTCCTAGCTCCCTCTTTACCTGCTCCCTCCAGGGACAGTGCACCAATCCGGTCCGCCTTCGATGAATCCTCGTCTGAATCTGCCGTGCGCGGGCTTTGACGCGACCGGAGGCATCAAGCGCCTTTCTGCACTGCTTCAAGCGCAATCGATTCAAAACCTTGAGCCGAGCATACAGTTTCTGAGGGATCTGCAGGATCTGCACTCGTCTGGAACGGCACATCGGAAGGGCGAGGCATGCAGGCGCTGTACCGCGCGACTGGGGCTCGATGGCGTCGACCGCATTCAGGGGTTCACAGGTCTCTTGAATCAGGCAGTCGCTACTCTTGAAGCAATTGCGCGAGTGTAGGACGAGGCGCCGCTGGCACTTCCGGTACCGCCCAGGAACGGAGCGCTTTTGCGATGGTCTTTATACTCACTTCTTTTTACAGAGGCGCCGGTCGGAATCGAACCGACGGTGGGAGATTTGCAGTCTCCTGCCTTACCACTTGGCGACGGCGCCGGACCCGGACAAGCGGCGGCCGGGAGGAGCAATCTATCCCGGGCGTTAAGGGTTCGGTAGCGAAACAGGCTTCCAGGACTCGGTATCCCGGTCACGGTAGGGGACTGCCTTGGGCGGTACTTGGGACTGTCGTGCAGAATCTGCGGGAGGAACCACGATGCCGGACACCGGACGAACACGATACCGGCAATGGGATACCGGATTGCGGATAGGAGAAACAGGCGAGACCCGGTGTCGCTCCACCATCCGGTATCTGCACTCCGGTATCCCATTGCCGGTATCGTAGTTCGTCCGGTGTCCGGTATCGTAGTTCGTCCGATGTCCGGTATCGTAGTTCGTCCGGTATCCAGTATCGCCGTTCCCCTGCGCTCCGCTATTCCATCCCCGATATCGCCATCAC
>JANOKE010000765.1:0-1438 GCA_031419135.1 Gemmatimonadaceae bacterium | reverse complement strand
GCACTACGCGCCGATATGGACGCGCTGCCTGTTACGGAACTGGTCGATGTCCCGTTCAAATCGACGGTGCGCACGGTCTATAACGGGCAGGAGACAGGCGTGATGCACGCCTGCGGACACGACATGCACACCGCGATGCTGATGGGAACCGCGGAGGTGCTGGCCGGTCTCAAGGATCGCATTCCCGGCACAGTGAAATTTCTGTTTCAGCCGGCCGAGGAAGTGCCGCCGCGTGGTGGCGCACAGCCCATGATTGATGCCGGCGTCATGAACGGCGTGGACGGCGTGTTCGGACTGCACGTCGGTCCCGGTCCACTCGGCGCCATTCGCTATCGCGCTGGCGCGATTTCGGCCAGTGCCGACGGCTGGCGCATCGTGGTGCATGGACGACAGGGGCACGGTGCGATGCCGGCCAACGCGGTCGATCCGATCGTGGTGAGCGCAGAGATCGTGATGGCGCTGCAGACGATCGTGTCGCGTCAGCTTGATCTCTCGGTGGCGCCCGCCGTGGTGACGGTGGGGGCGATTCACGGTGGATTGCGCGAGAACATCATTCCCGATTCGGTGTGGATGATCGGAACGATTCGCGCCTTCGACGCGAAAGCGCGCACCACCATTTCGGAACGCATGAAGCGGATTGCGACAAACATCGCGGAAGCGCATGGCGCTACCGCCGATGTGAAGGTGGACATCGGGTATCCGAGTTCGGTAAACAGCGACGCGATGGTCGCCAAGTTCTTCCCCACGCTCAAGCGCGTGGCCGGCGCGGCCGGCGCGGCGGAAGGTGGCGTCACGATGGCGGGCGAGGACTTCTCCTGTTCTCGGCGCTGGCGCCGGGCTTCTTCTTCAACCTCAGTGTTACGCCACCGCATCTCGATGTCAAATCCGTGGCCAGCAATCATTCGCCGCTCTTTCAGGGCGACGACCGCGCGCTGGCCGTGGGTGTTCGCGCTATGACGAACATGGCGATGGACTTTCTGCGCTCAGGCGGAGTACCGAAGCCGATTCCGTGATATCGGAATCATTCGACGCTCATCGACGACACGCGCCATCACGCTACTCAGCAAACAGTTCTGCGATCGCGAAAGTGAAACCTGGGAGCAGATCGCCGCCGTCGAGAACGTCGTCAACACCGAGCACCGCTTGCGACCGGTCGGCGCGGTAGACAGTAACCTGACGTCGCGCCGGATCCACGACCCACACAACAGGAGAGCCGGCGGTGTCCGGGCTGCGGGCCAGCGTGAAACCGGGGTCGCAGGTGAGTACACGTCCGCGAGTCTCCGACGCACCGCTTGACGCACGATCCCGACTCAGGAAGTTGCTGAGCGCGACAACCACCCGCGTGGCGAATTCCCCGTGGCGCATGCCGGGAGGCTCGCGCACGATCAGTCGGCCGCGCACCAGTTCGATGCGTTTGTCCGGCATGGAATACGCCAAC
>JANOKE010000764.1:0-1498 GCA_031419135.1 Gemmatimonadaceae bacterium | reverse complement strand
GCACCGCCTACTCGATCGAACGCGAGCTTGGCGGTGGCGGCATGTCGCGCGTGTTTGTCGCGCGCGATGAAGCGCTCGGCCGCGAGGTCGTCATCAAGGTCATCAAGGCCGACCTCGCCGAAGGGGTGAGCGCCGAGCGGTTTACGCGTGAGGTGAGGCTGGCCGCGCGCTTGCAGCAGGCGAACAGCGTTCCTGTACTCACCGCAGGCACCGCGAACGGCATTCCGTATTACACGATGCCATTTGTAAAGGGCGAGTCGTCGCGTGCCCGTATCGCGAACGGCGGGCCGATCACGCTCACCGAATCGACGGGCATCCTGCGCGACGTGGCGCGGGCGCTGGCGTATGCGCATGCGGAAGGCGTCGTGCATCGCGACATCAAGCCCGAAAACATTCTGCTGTCCGGCGGCGCGGCCGTTGTCACGGACTTCGGTATCGCCAAGGCCATGAGTGCATCGCGCACGCACGATGGCTCGGTGTCGGGCGAACTGGCGCAGGTGGGCATGTCACTCGGTACGCCGGCCTACATGGCGCCCGAGCAGGCGCTCGGCGATCCCACCGCTGGCAACCTTGCGGGTGCTATGGCGACGCTTGACACGATGCAGCGCAGCGACCCGCTGTCACCACTTCCGCTGTTCATGCGATTCTTCAGCTACAGCGTCGCTGGCATGCGCGACTCGACGCAGGCCGTCTGGCAGCGCTTTCCGGACAACATGCGGGAGGGAAGCTACGGCGATGTGTTTGAAGGGATCGCGATGCTCGCACTCGGCCGAAATGCCGACGCTGAGCGAGCGTTCCGCGAAGGCGAGGCTGCCCTCGGCCATCCATCGCCGCTGCGCGTGGTCGCGCTGGCGCGTCTGGGGCGTAGGGCCGAGGCGCTCGCGCAGTTGAAGGTCGTCGAGGAGGCGTTCGGGAAACCGTACTTCGGGCCCGAGCTTATTGCGGCCGGCGCGGCGGAGTTAGGCGACACAACGACGATGTACCGTTGGCTCGACACGGGCCAGCGCGAACACTCCGGGATTGCGACGTGGCTGAACGTCTGGGATCGCCCCTTCCTGGCGCATCGACAGGAGCCGCACTTTCAGCGGATTCTGAAGCAGATGGGGCTGACGCCGGTGACGTTCGGGTCGCGCCCCAGATCGTGATCGGCCTGCCTTCACCCCGGGATTCGCGAGTGGTGCCCTCCTTCATCAAAGACGCTGCGTCTCTGTGCCCATGACCACCCCACGGATCGTCTGACCTCTGCGCTCGTTGACCGCTATCGCATCGACCGCGAGCTCGGCGCCGGTGGCATGGCAACGGTGTACCCGGCGCACGACCTCAACGCACGACCGCGATGTCGCCATCAAGGTCCTGGAGCCGATTGCATGAGGGATAGATCTAGCACGCCGAGGACTTCACCCTTCGCCCAGCGACCCCAACCCGGCCATCAGCCGAAGGAGGCCATCCTGAGTGGCCGCCTCTCGCGACACTTCGGCCCTGAGGGTCCCCTCGCGCA
>JANOKE010000763.1:0-1999 GCA_031419135.1 Gemmatimonadaceae bacterium | reverse complement strand
CGTCGGGCGAATTGGAATCTGTTGCGGCCGCGCGTGTCTGACGCAGGAAGCGCAAGAAATCAAAGGTGAAGATCTCGTCGCGTCGGAGTGGGGTGAGCGGGGCCCCCGTGGTTGTAACGCGAACGGTAAACGGTACCTGCTGACCGCTGCGTGCCCGGAGGGTGAGCGAATCCCCCGCGCGAGTGGCCCTGACCTTACGCAGGTCGACGCTGATCTCAAGCCCAAGCGTGTCGCGCCCGTCAAACGATGGCTGCGAGACTGTGGCCAGCCACCTCGACGCCGTTGTACGCACGGTGATCGTTGCGACCCGCCGGGCTTCGAGGGTGGTCACGTCACTAGCATTCAGCAGCTTCAACAATGCCTGTCGCTCGCGCTGATCGACTTTCCCAAGCGCTGTAATGAGCCGTCCGGTTTCCTCCATCGTGTACGGGGCGTTCGAGAACGCGTTCTGTTGTTTCCGGGAATACTGAAAGTCCCGCTCCAATCGCATGGTGCCGAGCAGGAACCACCCCAGGTGCGCCACCGAATCGTTGACGACCAGCCGGTACTCCAGACTGCGCACGCGGCTGGTTGGTCCTCCGCTGATCGTGGCCCCCGGCCCGTCCCACGCGAGCGGCGCCGACGATCCATCCCACGCGCGGGCGGTGAAACCGACACTTTCATTTTCGGCGTCGGCCCACAGGTGAACGACTCGCGCCGCAACTCGATCAACGTAAATTTGCAGTGTATTTTGCGCTGCGTCACGAAAAAAGCGTGTCTGATAGCCGCGGTATGCCGCCGTATCGTCGAGGCCCACCTGGGGAAGCGCCAATACGGGCCGGACTGCCACCGCGCCTGGCAGCCGGTGCGCTGCCGTCTGGACGGGGAGCACCGAAAACTGAAGACACAGCGACAAACAGGGAATCAGCAGCATGATCTGGTCCTCGAGATCTCTCTGGAATGGCGCACGATTACACTAAAATAAGCGTAATCGGCTGGTCGAGTTGCAGTCCAATCCTTGACCGAATCACCCGAAGGCAGTACAATCTCAGGATTATTCGGCAAAGAAACGGGTTTCGGTGAAAGCCGTTGGTCCATTTCTATCACTTTGCTCCTCCGAAGCACCTCCCCGCCGTACCCCTCCCCCCGCCGTACCCCTCCAGACGCACTTGGATTGGCGTTGTGCCATCCGGTGAGTTCGTGCCAACGGATGCACGAGGCGAGAGGCCAAGGCCCACCCCGTTCTGCACACAGGCGGAAGCTATGCAATCGTTTCGTGTCCTCGGCGCCCTCGCATTTGCTCTTCTATTCGTCACTGCCGACCAAACCCGCGCGCAGGGTGCGGTCGGAACCATTAACGGCAGGGTGGTCGACTCCACCTCACAAGCGCCCATCGCCAGCGCGTCGGTGACTATCGTCGGTACCACGCGTGGCACGCTGACCCGGCCCGATGGCAGCTTCGCGCTGTCCAACGTGCCAGCCGGATCGGCCACGGTGCGCGTCTCGCGCATTGGTTACGCGGCCGTGAACAAGACGACCATCGTTATTGCGGGGGGCGCGGTCACGCTCAACTACGAGCTGAGGCCGATTGCCGCGTTCCTGTCCGAGATCGTCACAACGGGCTACGGCTCGCAGCGCCGTGAGCAGATCACTGGTTCGGTGGCGACGGTCAAGGGCGACGACGCCGATGTCGGCGTCATGCCGAACGTAAACGGCATGCTGGCTGGCCGCGTCCCGGGTATCACGGTCACGCAGCAAACCGGTGAACCGGGTGCGGGTTCGGAAGTCCGCATCCGCGGCGGCACCTCCATTAGCGCCAGCAGCGAGCCGCTGTACGTTATCGACGGCCTGCCCATCAGTAACGAGGCAACAGAACCCGGCGGCATCGGCTTGGGTGGTTCGCCATCGCTGCCGCGCAGCCCGCTCAACCTGCTCAACCCCGCCGACATCGCCAGCATCACCGTTCTCAAAGACGCGTCGGCGACCGCCATCTATGGCAGCCGCGGGGCCAACGGCGTCG
>JANOKE010000762.1:0-6503 GCA_031419135.1 Gemmatimonadaceae bacterium | reverse complement strand
GAAACCAAGGAGCAGCTTGGTGGCTATTATCTGGTTGAGGCGAAAGACTTGAACGACGCCATCCAAGTGGCGGCCAAGATTCCCGGCGCGCGTGTGGGTACTGTTGAGGTACGACCGATCGCCGCGATGTAATTATCGCCCGCGCCTTCCCTTCTCTCTTCCGTGGCTATGCACGAAAGGGTTGAGCGTTGGAAAGGTGAGCGGTGAGGGTAGAGTAGAGCAACCTCTACCCTCACCGCTCACCCCTCCAACGCTCACCCCTGCACCTGCTCACTCCTCTGCCCCTCACTAGCGCCCGGCTCGCACTCGAATCCGCTGCGTCGTACTGTCGCTTATCCCTCCACCGGCAACGACCAGCGTCAATTGATATTCCCCGTTCGGCACCTGCGGGAAATTCAGCGTCAGGCTTCGACCAAACGCGCCGTCAGCCCGCCCATTGTCCGCGAATCGAATCGAGACCGGCGTCACGGCCTTTGACAGTCCAACCGAGGAACCGACCCGCTGCATGAAGCTGGCACCGATTCGCGTGGCCTTGAGTGAAATGGACAGCGGCGCTGACACAGAAACCTGACGATAGATCTCCCAGTACAAACCGATCGTTGTGCCGCCCTCGATTTCCAGTGACCCGTAGGCCGTGAGCGCGCTGCGCTCGAGCGATGGTGCTGCTGACGGATCACCGCGCACCAGCACGAGGTAGTCGGACAAACGCGTGCCGGCCGGCAACGGCTGCACCGTTTCGCGCGCCCGTGCCGCACGTCGCCCTGTAGGTGCCAACACTTCGAGACTCGCCAGCATTGGCGTGGTGCCCATAGTCAGCAACAATGCCCCTGCTGCGGCCGCGCTGTCTTTGCGCACCTGACGCGGTGGGCGACCATCGAAGGCGTCGAGAGTGAGCGCCGTGGTGTAGGGCGCGCGGCCCAACTCCAGTTCGCGCACCATGCGATAACCACCTGCCACCAGCGTCGAATCGCCGCGCCGGAACCGCGCAAACTGGTGCGGTAGTGCGCCGTACCCTGTACCGTATCGGGGACTGTAGCGCATGCGCGCCTTGGCACGTTTGAAACTCCAGTCTGCTGCGCTCGCTCCTACCGGCTTGGCGAGTGCTGCCGGCGTGGCCATGAAGTCGTAACTCGGGGTTGGTTCGTGTCCAATCACGCTGGGTGGCCTCGGGTCGGCCACCCCGCCGTTTTGCACCGACCACGCGGTGGGCCAACCGTAACGCACCTGCGACTCGAGAATATTGCGGCCGAAGGTCATTTCGTACGGAATGCGTCCGAGTGAATGCACGCGGGAGATCGTCCAGCGGGAATACAGTTCGTTAGCCGCATCGTTGGCCGGCAACAGCCAGAGCGGCTGCGCCAATCGCAGGATGCGCGTGTTTTCCGCGGTGCGATCGGCGCAGGAAATGGCTTTGTACGTGGTCTGCATGGCCGGTTCCAGCCACCAGGTGAGGTCGGTCCATTCGCAGCGCTGCGCAGCGGGCATAGCGTCGAGCGCGCGCGCAAACGCACGCGCTGCGGCCAGGTGACGGTTGTCGCTGTGTGCGGCGAGTCCCTCCAGCGCGGCGCACCACCACGCCGTTCCCGCACACGCGGAGGCGGCCACCGCCGCCGAATCCAAGTGTCCCATCTCGAGCGAGTAGCGAACGCGCATTCCGCTCACCCAATCGTCGGTGGCATCGGCCTGATGCGCCTGTGTAAGTGTCTGCAACAACTCGAGTCGTTCGATTTTCGCGTCGTTGCGTTCCTCGGGTGGCGGGACGTCGTCGTTGTTGTTCCAGTAGCAGAGATTGCCGCCAAAATCGACATCGCACTTCGCGTCGGCGCCGCCGTTGTAGAATCGCAATCCCGAGCGATGATTCCGTTCGAACTGATCCTGCTGTGCACGTGCCTTTGCCGCAATCGCACTCAGTTTGTCACGATCGCCCGCCAGCGGGTCGGCACGAGGTGCGGGTTTGGCCACACTGTCGCGCGGCGGAACGACCTGTTGCGCCGCCATTGGCAGTGCCAACGGCGACGCAATCAGCACACTCGCGAGCCCGGCGAATACTCGGGATCGACCACCCAACCGCCAACTCAACTGAAAGTTCGGCACCGACAATCTCCGGAGAAAACGTCACCAACGTCCGAACTCAAAGTTAATGGGTGGGGCTGCGGTCAGAAGCCCAAGCGCACTCCGGCCGACAGCGCCCAGTTGTGCGTCAGGTTGCCGTTCACACGGAATCCGATCGCGTCTTCCGAGTTGAACTTGCCGATCCAGTCCTTGGCTTGCACGCGAACGGCAAAGCCCTGTGCCACCCCCACATCAACGCCAACGCCAGCGGTATATGCAAAGTTCGAGGAGCGCACGTTGAACAGGCTGTTCTTGATGTCGTTGGTCATACCGCCCACTCCGCCCTGCACGAACGGCGCGATGCCGCTGCGCCTGCCGGCAAGTCCACCCAGTTCGAGTCCGCCATCGTAGAGCCAGGTTTTGGCGGTCCCGATGTTGACACCACCAAGCACCGGCAACCCTACGCGCAGATCGCCGCTGGCGTACGCCAGGTTACCCACGAGCGCCAACCCCTTCGTGATCGGAACAGATCCCTGCACGCCCAGCATGGGCGAATTGCTGGTCGACAGGCTGGTGCCAATTGGGCCGCTGTACCAATCACCAGTGATCAGATAGCCGGCGTACGGCGTGAGCGACGCACCGACGCCAGGTTGCGCGTTGATGGTGGACACGAGAACGAACGAGGACGCGAGAACGGCAACGGAACGGACAAAGCAACGCATGGAGCCTCCAGTAGGTGGACGACTCCTTCATACGCATACCTTGGACCGAATTCACTCCCTCGCGCAAACGTATGATGCACAAACACTTAGCACGACAGATTGGCGCTTGGTCGCAAGAAACGTCCTGATTTAAGGACAATCAGCAATGCTCAAGTTCGGACGATCGAATTCGTGTTCATCCTTTCCTGAATCCGTCAGATCTCTGGAAACTTTCAGCGATCCCGTGCCGCAGGAGGCTTTACGTAACCGGGCGGCGGCGGACTGTTCACCAACACCGGGTTTTTGATCGCGATAAATCCCCCCTCCCAGCTGGTTTTCGCCATGGCGGTCGCACTGAGCACGCCGAGCACCAGTACCACCGTCAGCAGCCCTGTAGTTGGCCTCACTTCGCGCACCGTGCGCAGGGTGATCCACCAGGCAACCCCTGACACCACTCCCGTGACGATCATCATCCACATGGCCGCCTGCGCGGCCTCCTGATGTTCGAGCACCTGAGCGCGATCAACATACCATCGCCCCTCCACCTGCTCATTGGCTTGACCGCCGCTCCAGAACGCGGGATAGCTTGACGCGCCGGCCAGTGTGAGCGTGGCGAGCGTGAAGAGCAGCACCGCACGACGTTTCGTGACGATCGCGACCAGTGCGGTGGTGGCACCGAGCAGCGACAGAATCACCGGCACGTGATTGATCATCAAATGCAACGCCTGTCTATCCATCGCTACGCCACCCTCGTGTTGGGACGCGTTGCCATCAACGGTCAGACGGATCGGGCATCTGCGGACCGCGCAGTTGCACGGCCTGTTCTTTCGTGCGGGCCCGAATGTTGAGCATCTCGACGATCACCGAAAATGCCATCGCCAAATAGGTGTAGCCCTTCGCGATGTGCTGACCCAGCCCTTCGGCAACAAGATTGGTGCCAATCAGCACGAGAAATGCCAAGGCGAGCATCTTGATGGTGGGATGCTTGTCCACGAACGCACTGATTGGTGCAGCGGCGAACAGCATGACAGCCAGCGCAATAACGTTGGCGGCAATCATGATCGAGACCTCGTTCGCCATGCCAACAGCGGTGATGACGGAATCGAGCGAAAAAATGATGTCGATGACCATGATTTGCGCCACCGTGCCCCACAGCGAGCGGGAGCGCCCGGCGACCCCTTGTGCTGCGACTGGCCCTTCCAGTTTTGAATGGATTTCGGTGGTGGCTTTGGCAATGAGGAACAAGCCGCCGACAATGAGAATCAGGTCTCGCCCCGATACCGCATGCCCGAGCGCAGTGAATAGCGGTTGAGTGAGTCGCATCACCCACGTGATGGACAGCAACAACAGCACACGCGTGACAAACGCACCCGCGAGGCCCAGCGAGCGGGCGCGCGGTTGCAGCGCCACCGGCAATTTCCCACTCAGTATCGAAATGAAAATGATATTGTCGATGCCGAGCACCACCTCGAGGATGGTCAGCGTGAGCAGCGAAATCCAGGCGTTCGGGTCGGACAGCCAGTGCATGGGCAGCGAGGGGAAAAGGGGGACTGCGACAGCGTCGAATAGAAGGTGGCACACTGGTTACGGCCCATCAACGGGTGGTGGGTTGCTACTTTTCGCCAATGCCAGCACCGCGCGACGAAACCGCTACGGTCACTCAACGACCGGCCGCCACGATTGCGAGGCCTGCCGTCGTGCTCCTGTCGGGTGGTCTCGATTCCACAACCGTACTGGCCATCGCCAGGCGCGAGGGCTTCTTGCCGTACGCGATGACCTTTCGCTACGGCCAGCGACACGCGGTGGAAATCGACGCGGCGCGCCGAGTCGCAGCCACGCAGGGTGTCGCACAGCACGTGGTGGTGGACATCGACCTGCGACAATGGGGTGGATCGGCGCTGACCGGCGATGCCGCGGTTCCCAAAGATCGTGATGTCGATGCCGAACACCACGGGATTCCGGTGACCTACGTGCCGGCACGCAACACGATATTCCTGTCGTTTGCACTGGCGTGGGCCGAAGTGTTGGGCGCGACGGCGATTTTTATTGGCGTCAATGCGCTCGACTACTCCGGCTATCCTGATTGTCGTCCGGAGTACATCGAGGCGTTCACCCGCATGGCGAATCTGGCCACACGCGCCGGCGTTGAAGGCGCACAGCCACTGACGATTCACGCCCCACTCCAACATTTGAGCAAGGCGGAGATCGTGGCGTTGGGTCTGTCGCTTGGCGTTGACTACTCGATCACCACCAGTTGCTACGATCCCGCCGCCGATGGCACCGCGTGTGGGCATTGCGACGCGTGTCAGTTGCGTTTGCGGGGTTTCGCCGCCAACCATCTGGTCGACCCGATCGCGTACGCCACCGCGTGAGGGGCCCGTGAGCTACACCATCAAAGAGTGCTTCTACACACTGCAGGGTGAAGGCATCCATGCCGGGCGACCCGCCGTGTTCTGTCGTTTTTCCGGTTGCAATTTGTGGACGGGGCGCGAAACCGATCGGGCGAGCGCTGTGTGCTCGTTTTGCGATACCGATTTTGTGGGTGTGGGTGACGATGGCGGACGGTTCACCACGGCCAGCGCCCTCGCGGCGTTTGTGAAACAGCAATGGCCTGCGCACGCGCCCTCCGATGTGCGCCCATTCGTTGTCTGCACCGGCGGCGAACCACTGCTGCAACTCGATGGGGCCGCAATCGAGGCCTTGCACGCACAAGGCTTCGAAATCGCCGTGGAAACCAATGGGACGCAGTCGGCTCCCACCGGATTGGACTGGATCTGCGTAAGCCCGAAGGCCGACGCCCCATTGCTGCTCACCGTCGGCGACGAACTGAAGTTGGTGTACCCTCAGCCCAAGGCGATGCCCGAGCGATTCGAAGGGCTGAAATTTCGCCACTTTCTGCTGCAGCCCATGGATGGACCGGACGTGGTAGAAAACACCGCCGCGGCCTTGGCGTATTGTCTGGCGCACCCCCGGTGGAGGTTGGCTGTTCAGGGTCATAAACGGCTGGGGATTAGGTGAGGAAAGACGGGAGATTCGAGAAGGGAGACGGGAGACGCTTGAATCCGCGGCTGGACGTCTCCCGTCTCCGTGAGTAGGTTTGGCTTCCCGCCTGCCGAATTTCTCCACTCCCGACCTGTCTCGTGGCCTTTTCGCGCCTTCATTTCGTGTCCCTCGGCGTTGCCGCCTCGCTGGTCGCGGGGCCATTGCGTGTTCAGGGGCAGACGGTGGAGTCGAAAAAGCCATTCAGCGCCTTCAGCGCGTCGGCGTCGGCATTGCGCGACAGCGTTGTGTCAATGGCCCGCAGTCAAATCGGGACGCGATACGTGCTGGGAGGGTCGAGCCCCAATCGGGCGCTCGATTGCAGTGGTCTTGTGAAGTATGTGATGAGCGCGCTTGATGTGATCTTGCCGCGAACCGCACGCCAGCAGGCGACGATGGGGCGGGAAATCCCCAAAGATCTCGCGGCCATGAAACCAGGTGACCTGCTCACCTTTGGCAAGGGCAAGTCGGTTTCGCACATTGGCATTTACGTCGGGAACGGCCGAATGGTGCATGCCAGCACCTCGAAACATCGGGTTATTGAGACCGCCCTGTCTGGCCGCTCGCCGCTCATTCGACAGTGGAAGGGTGTTCGCCGCCTGGTAGACATATCCCGGGCCGGACTCCGCGACAGTCTGCTCGCTATTGCGGATACGCTGCGCTAAGGCGCAGCATAAGGGACACCCGGGTTTCGCCAGCAATTGTCTGGCG
>JANOKE010000761.1:0-2727 GCA_031419135.1 Gemmatimonadaceae bacterium | reverse complement strand
CGTCAATATTCTGGCGGCTTCCCATGCTCGGCGCTCGTCCGGTGACGTGTAGATACGGCCATCCGTCGTGAGCGGCACATCAATCTTCAATAATGGCTCTTCGCGCTTTTGTGTGGGTGATTTAAGGGGTTTTATCCCCGTGGAAGGGGTGGAAGCGTGCACGTCAGGATTTTGAGATGGAGGTAATCCTCATCACGCAGCCCGTAACACCGACGCTGAATGACTCGAATCTTGTTGTTGAGTCCTTCGACGAATCCCAGGGCCACTTTGTTCTCGGGCTCACAGTACGCGGTGATCCCCGCCCAGTGCCGCTCGATCAACTCCGCGAACTTCTCGAATGGTTTCAGTCGCTGCCATCGCAACGCGGCGCGCCACTGGTCGAAGAACTTGCGCGCCCACGGCTCCCGGCGATATGCCCAGAGCTGACCAAATTGCTCCTTCAGCACGTACGCGGTGTGGAGTCGCTTGTTAGCCGCCAGCAGCGTCTGAAGCTGCCGCCGCTTGTCGGGCGACAGATTCTCCCGGTGCGAGAGCAGGACGTACTTCTGACCCTTGATGTACTTGCGGTCCGGGCGATTCGTGAGGCGTTTGTACTCCGCCTTGCGCACCTGATCCATCGCGTCGTTCAAATGTCGCAGCACATGGAACTTGTCGTAGAGGATCGCGGCCTGCGGCGCCTGGGTCTCCGTCGCCTTGCGGAACGCCTTCCACATGTCCATCACCGCGAGCCGGATGTGTTTGGTCCGCGACGCCCCGAGGAAGTCGTAGAACATCGTCATGCTTTCCTCCGACCGATCGACCCCACCGAACCAGATCGGCTGACCGCGTTCCAAGTCGCTCACGATGATGCGATAGACGTGCCCTCGGCGAATCGAGATCTCATCGATCCCGATCACGTGGGGCCGGGGCTCACCCGCGCGCGCGAGCTGCTCCCGCATATACAGCTTGTCCATCTCTTTCACGGTGTGCCAGTGCAGGCGCAGATCCTCAGCCACTTCCTTGATCGGCGCCGCCCGACATTGCTTGCCCACATAGAGCGCGAATCGTTTGGTGTAGTGCGGATTCGCGGCGAGCCAATCGAGCTGCTCCTGCTTCACCCGACCACAGCTGCGGCACGCGACGCGACGCAGCTCCACGTCGAGATAGATACGCAGATCGCCGCAGGACAGATCGCGGACCCGGCGAGGCCGTCGGTCGTACCACGTGCGGTGCATCGTCCCACACGTCCCGCACCGCGTTTTTTTTCACGGCGGGTGAGCGTGATAACGCGCGCGCGGGCGTCCCCGAACACGCCGACCACCGTGCGACTCGGGATGAAACCTGGGAAGCGATACGCATCGCGAAGTTCACGGTGAATCGAGTGTCGAGAAGGCATACACGAACTTCCACTCCGTTCCGCGCTTCACGCAAGGTGCGATTCCCCTCTGAAATCGGCTCGTGCAGGCGACGCACAATCTCCCAAAATCACCCACACGATTCCGCGAAGAGCCGGAAAGAAATTACGCCGAGTGTTGGTGCCAACGTTTCCGTACGCCGTAATTTATGCAGTCGAACCACGCACGCTCTGGATTATTGCGGTCGCGCACTTTCGTCGTCGACCAACTTATTGGCGCGATCGGCTGTGAGCTTTCGGCTAGTCCCGGCATAACAAGCGGTTGCAGTTGACAGCCGATCTGTTGATGGCGCGCTGCGCGCGCTTTATTTGATTCGGCTGCAACTGAACCTTATCGTTAGACAGTCAAACCGGGATGATGATGTACTACCGTCTTGCACGCGTCTCGGACGAAGAACTACCGACTAGTCTCAACGTCGGGGGGCAATCCTATCAGATTACTGGCGGCGGGCTGCTATTGGCGCCTGCAGCAAGCAAAGTTGGTTGGCCGCGCGTCGGCACCGCGATCATCATCCTATCGTACGAAGCGTTTCGCGAAGGAGCATCGTCGACGCTCACATTAGCAAGAGCAGCGTACACTATCGACCGGGACTCTCGCCTTCTCCTGGAGCAGTCGCACGGGACGCCGAGAGGGGAAGGTCGTGTCGATGGCAATGAGGCTGTCCTTCGACTCGGGGCGGTCGAGCACGTGATTCCGGAAATGACACTGCTGCTGGTTGGAGCGCCGGATGACCCGATTCCTTCTCATTGGATCAACGCCCTGGACGCTGGCGGGTGGGCTGTTGGCCTTTGCGTTCCGGGGCTCGCACCGTGGGCTGAGCAGCTGATCAGACGAGTCGTCGTGAGTGGGGCGCATGCCTGGGAGCTCATTACGCGACCGCGGCGACGCCAGGTTTCTGCTCGCCAAGTGAGGACCGCGTGGCGAATGGCTGTCTAACAACGCGCTGCTGCAGTCAGCGCTCGCTGGAGGCGCGCTCCGCGCGCAACTTATTGAATGCGCTGCAGCAGAGCGCTGGGCGTTATGCCGGCGCAGCAACACGACGCGCAACGACGCCAGTATGTCGAAGACTGAACGAAAGTGGTGACTCAACTAACCTGGGTGGCGCGCCATGAGTGACGACCTTCGCTCGCAGTTGCAGGCCACGCTCGGCACCGCCTACGCGCTGGAGCGCGAACTTGGCGGCGGCGGCATGTCGCGCGTCTTCGTGGCGCGCGATAACGCACTTGGCCGCGATGTTGTGATCAAGGTCATCAAGGCCGACCTTGCCGAAGGGGTGAGCGCCGAGCGGTTTACGCGTGAAGTCAAGTTGGCCGCGCGCCTGCAGCAGGCGAAC
>JANOKE010000760.1:0-1183 GCA_031419135.1 Gemmatimonadaceae bacterium | reverse complement strand
GCCAGTTGGTATCGCTGGGTGGGTGACACGGGCGCGATTGTGGGCATTGAGCATTTCGGTGCGAGTGCGCCGGCGCCGGTGTTGTACCAGCAGTTCGGGATTACAGCGGAGAAGGTGGCGGCGGCGGCGCGGGGAGTGGTGGGATAGAGCCGCAGCGTCCGTGTGGCGCTGTCAGCTGGAGCGTCGGCAGGATACGCGCGCGACCTTGACAGCAAACTCGTTAGGACTGTCAGCTGGCTCGTTGCAGGGCTAGCAATTTGCGGCGCACCGCCTGCGGGAACTCGACGAACACGAATTGCCCGTCGTCAAAGAGATAGTCCTCGCCGGTCTCATCGACGATGCGCACGAGAGCGTCCTTCTGCGCACGGGCGTCCGGTACGATGGGATAGACCTTGCCGAGGATCAGCGAGGCTTCGTTCCCGCCGTTCTCGATACACAGCGCAAATTGCTTCGCGGTTCGCTTCATGGCTGATCGAGGTAACCTTTGATCTTGAGATCCCGCTTCCCGATGCCGTGGGCCTCATACCAGTGTAACTCAACGCGGCGCAGGCGTCCATTCGGGAGGCGCACGGTCGCGACGCCCTTGAGCTTGCGCCACCGCCCCCGGCCGTACGCCTTGCGGAGGAAGGCGCGCACCTTGAGGCTTGGACCCGCGGCGATGGGCTCGATCTCGGTGATCGCGCCAACGACGTCGACTTTCACTGCGAGCTACCAGAGCGCCCTTGTCTGCAGCAGCGCACGTTACACAGAGCCGCGCGAGAGAATTTGACCAACGCGGCTCGCAGCGGGGCAAGATCGATGCGGCGCACTGGAGCGCAGCCCAGTTCGCGAAGTACGCGATTGACCGCGATCACCGTCGCTTGTGCCGGCGCCGTGATCTCGATTCCCAATGGCTCGCCGTTCGCGGCGAAATCAATGATCAGCCCAGGATCAACGCGGCGCGTCCGAACGCTCTTTGGTCGGGTGGCGTGCGGGAGATAGAGATACGCAGCAAGGAGTTGCCCATGCCGGTAGGTGACTTCGAGATAGGCCTCTCTCATGATTCGATGAGATATGCGGTGATCACCACCAAAGGTGGGCACCCTGCATGATCCGGAGTCGTCCGCCCTCGTTCCGGCGCATCTGCTCGCCAGCCCGCAGCACTGGCACGCGCTTCCACGCTGACTCAGCGAGTGCCTGATAA
>JANOKE010000759.1:0-1303 GCA_031419135.1 Gemmatimonadaceae bacterium | reverse complement strand
CACGTACAGCGCGAGTACCTGACGGCTGGTCGCGCCAAGACAGCGCAACACGGCCACCGTATCGATTTTGGCTGACACAAACGCATTCACACCACTGGCCACGCCGATACCACCCAACAACAGCGCAATCAGGCCGATAATGCTCAGGAAATCGGCCAGACGCACAACCGCTTCGGTGAAGTCTCGTTCGGTGTCGGCCACTGTGCGCACGCGAACGCGCGTTCGCGGCGCGGGTGACGTGAGCCCACTGCGCGATGTGTCGGCATTGATGGCAGTGACCACGGCTGCAACCGCCGGCGTGGCAGCGGTGGTGTCTGGGGAATCATCCGACGGTGCGCCACGGGTGGCGGGTCCACGCTGCCGCGCTTCGGCAGCTTCCTGCAGCGCCGCCGCACGCGGATCAATGCGACGTCGCATGGTGCGCGCGAAAAGCGCCGCCTCGCGCTTGCCGGCCAGCGCGGTGGGCAGTTGCAATACCACCTCGTACTCGGCGCGGCTGCCAAACCTCAACAGCCCCGTCGACTCGATCCATTTGTCGGAGACGTAGATGCGCGGTCCGATCACTGCAGTGATGCCAGCATCTCCCGGAACGTTGCCCAGCGTGCCGGCGATACGGAACAGGCGGGTGCCAAGCCGCAGTGAATCGCCCACCACGGCATTGAGGGCAATGAGCAGCGACGGATCGACAAATACCACGGGTGCCTCGTGCACCGTACGCCAGCCGCCGGCCGGCACGGTCTCAATGGCGCCGTAAAACGGGTATCCCGGCGAGACCGCACGTATCTGCACCAATCGCGTCCCGCCCGACGGCTCGGCCAGTGCCATCGACGCGAACGAGGTGATGCGCGCATTCGGTACTCCGGCGGACGACAGCGAATCGAGCAGGGTGTCGACGACTGCGGGAAGTTTCGCCCGCGCCCGCATTGCCACATCGCCGCCCAACAGCGTGCGCGAAGAATCCCGAATCGAACTGGTGATGTTGCCGGCAAACGAATCAATGGCAACGAGCGCCGCAACGCCGAAGGCGATCGAGGACATGTACAGCGCCAGTCGTTTGCGCGCTGTACGGCTTTCGCGCCAGGCCAGGCGAAGGATTGCCGCTGCCGTCACGGCAACACCGGCGTGGCTGTCGGGGGGGGAGACAGTGGCGCCGCATCATGCCGCACGTCCTCCACCACCAGTCCGTCGCGCAGGCGTATCGTGCGCTGCGTGCGCGCCGCCAGTGTCGTGTCGTGCGTGACGAGCACGATGGTGCACCCCCGCTCGCGATTGAGGGCTTCCAACAGTTCGACAATGCGCTCGC
>JANOKE010000758.1:0-5425 GCA_031419135.1 Gemmatimonadaceae bacterium | reverse complement strand
AGTGCCACGGCATCACACAACCTCCAGAAGTGCCACGCACGGGACGGCAAGCACCTTCCGACGCACGACGCTGGCATCAACCCATCGAGACGCGCTCCAACGACATCATACCGCCGAGGTCGCAGGGGGCGCGGAGGACTCCCACGTTTTCCTCTGCGCCCTCCGCGTCCTCGGCGGTGACTGCTGCTGGGGTTTCGTCAGTGGTGTCTACCTCTGATCGCCGGTAGCGTAGCGCCTCCGACACTTCCTACGGATATATCGGTGAGGGGATTGAGGGGTGAGGGGATTGAGGGGTGAGGGGCGGAGGAGCGAGTAGGTGAAGGGGTGAGGGAAGAGCGGTGAGCGGTGAGGGTAGAGCAAACCCTTTGCCCTCACCGCTCTTCCCTCATCCCTTCACCTGCTCACTCCTCCGTCCCCTCACCGCTCCCCTCACCGCTCGGTGCACTCCCGGTCGCGGCGCACCGGATATTCACCATTCGCGCCGCTATCGCCGCGCGCGTGAGACTGATCACCACCTGGCCCTCGTCGCGCGGTTGCAGATCGTACACGCAGAATGCCAGGCCGCGAGCCGTTGCAGCCGCCCGCACCGACTCCGCGTCATCGGGCGCGTCCACAAGAAACACCGCCACCACCGAGGGGTCGGCCAGACATTTGGCCGCCTCGGCGGCGCGAGACGAGAGACGCACCCGCACCGCAAGCTGGGCGGCGGCACGAATTGCCTGGGCGAGCGAGGCACGCCGCATCATGCTCCCGCCGTGTACCAGCACCGCGTGACTCATCGGGCATGTCCGAACTCCGCCAGCACCTGCGTCAGCAGCGGCAGATCGAGATGGTGCGCGCCATCAAACGACAGCAGGCGATATGGTACCGCCAATGATGTGATAGTCGCCGCCATCGCGGTACGCGCCGCCTCAGTCGCAAATTGATCGTGCAGCCCCGCAACGAGAATCGTTTCGCCGTGCAGCATCGTCGCCGTGAACGCGTTGCGATCCACATCCTGCGCGAAGCCACCTGCCCATGCCACGAACTGCATTGGTGCGACGCCCCCCGAGGCAATCCACCGCATGGCGGTCGCCACGCCCTGTGAAAATCCCAGCACGGCAAGTTGCGGGGCACCGTTTTGTCCCGCCGTCGACTCGGCGACCACTTCGTCGTGTACCGCGTTCAACCATCGATGGGCATCGGCGATTTCCGTCTCGCGCGACTCGCGTGTCAGCCAGGTGGCGCCGATGCGCTGCATGTGTCCGCCATCGGCACGCGGCATCTCGAGATAGAAACGCGACAACGCTTCCGGCGCCACGACACACGTATCGTTCGGTATCGCGTTCTCAAACCCGCGGATGAAGCGTGTCGCCAACATGCCGTACCCATGCAGCGCGAACCAGATTCGACGCGCCTGCGCTGGCTCGGCGCCCAGTACGGCATACCGCGCTGTTCGCTGGGTGGGCCGCTCGCGCACCCGTGGCGAATCGAGTGTGGCCCCCGGTGGATTCGTCACGGCAGGTACGCCACGACCGACACTTCGACCAGAATGTCTCGCAATTGCGCGCCCACGACGGCGCGTGCGGGGTACGGCGGCGAGAACACCGTTTTGTACAACTCGTTGAATCGACCCCAATCGTTCTCATCGGCGAGATAGACCGTCACGCTCACGACGTGCTGGACCGTGGCACCGGCCAGTCGAAGGATTCGCTCGACGTTGTCCAGGGTAATACGTGATTGCTCCTCGATGCTCGTTCCGACAATCTGACCGGTGGCGGGGTCGCGCGGCGTTTGACCTGAGACGAACAAAAGATTGCCGGCTCGCACTCCCGGAGAGTAAGCTCCCGCAGGCGGTGGCAAGTCGGGCAGGTGTACAGGTGTCCAATCACGCTCAGTGGGAGACATGGCGATGAACTCGCGAGGGGTTTTGAGGGAACCGAGATGACGACGTTTCTGGAACAACTTGAAACACCGGTGCCGGTTGTTGACCTGGACCGGATGGCGTTGAATTTGGACCGGATGGCGGCCTACGCTACCCTTCACGGCCTCCAATTGCGTCCGCACGTGAAAACGCACAAGTCGCCACGCATTGCGGCCGAGCAACTGCGTCAGGGTGCGGTGGGCCTCACCTGCGCCACACTGCGAGAAGCAGAAGTCATGTGTGAGGTGTGTGATGACCTGTTGGTGGCCTATCCGCCCGTGGGAGCAGCGCGACTGGAACGCCTCGCCCGACTTCCGCACGAGGTGCGGGTTGGCGTCGCGGCCGACGGGGCCGCAGCCCTGACCGCGTTGTCCGTCGCCGCCAAACTTGGTAAACGGCGTTTCGATGTGTACGCTGAGGTGGACGTGGGAATGCACCGCGTCGGGGTGGGCACACCCGAGCAGGCGATTGGCTTGGCCCGCGCCATCAGTGATACGTCGCATCTCACGTTCGCCGGTCTGCTGTTCTATCCGGGTCATATTCGACAGGATGTGGGCGATCAGACCACGCCATTGGGGCAGCTTTCCACCCTGGTGGCCCGCTACACCCACGCATTGCGAGACGCCAGTCTGCCCGCACGCGTGGTCAGTGGCGGCTCCACACCGGCGGCTTGGCGCATGCACGAAGTACCCGGAGTCACCGAAGTGCGACCGGGAACCTATGTCTATAACGACCGAACCACGGCAACCATCGGTGCCTGCGACTGGGACGATTGCGCGCTCACCGTACTCGCCACCGTCGTGAGCACGGCGGTGAAAGGCCAGGCGGTGATCGACGCCGGCTCGAAAACGCTCGGCCGCGAACCGCTGCGCGCGGAGGGTGACGGATTCGGTGCGCTGCTCGATCACCCTGAGGTGGTGGTGGCGCGCATGTCGGAAGAGCACGGCATCCTCGATCTGTCGAAGTCCGCCTGGAGTCCACGACTCGGTGATCAGGTGCGCATCGTTCCCAATCATGTGTGCATCGTCGTGCATTTGTTCGACGAGATCATAGGCGTGCGCGGTCATGTGGTTGAAACCCGATGGCCGATCACGGCCCGTGGTCGGGGACCGGCGATGGAGTTCGAAAAAACGGTGCCGTCGCGCCCGCGCGCCGTGTGATCGTTCCTCAACGCCGCATCCTGCTGGTTGACGCGGACGCGTTCTTTGTGGCCGTCGCACGACAGGAGGATCCAGACGGAGTGGGGAGGGTGGCCTTGCTCATTGTGGGCGGCCGCCCGGGCTCCCGCGGCGTGGTGTGCAGCGCGTCGTACGAGTGTCGCGCCTTCGGCGTGCGCTCGGCGATGTCCATTGCCCGCGCGCTGCAGCTCTGCCCCAACGCGATGTGCGTTCCTGTACCGCGTGGCGCGTGCAGCAAACGCAGTCGTGAAATCCAGCAGGTCCTCTCGCAATTCGCACCGGTCGTGCAGGCGTCGAGTATCGATGAGTGGTACTGCGACATGGCGGGAACGGAAGCCCTGTATGGTCACGAGTCGCTGACCGCAACGGCGCACCGCATTCGCATCGCGGTACTCGACGCCACCGGATTGTCGGTTTCGATTGGTGGCGGGTCCACACGACTGGTGGCGAAGATGGCCGTAGAGATGGGCAAGCCGAAGCCAGGCACACACGCCGATGGCGTATGCTGTGTGATCCCGGGCGATGAGGAGCGCTTCCTGTCTCACTTTCGGTTGAGTGATCTGCCGATGGTTGGGCCGCGTTTCGCTGAGACGCTCGCCGGCATGGGGCTCGTCACGGTGGCCGAGGCGCAGCGCTGGTCACGCGATTCGCTGGTGGATCGCCTCGGACCGCGTACCGGGGACTGGTTGTACCGGCGCGTGCGTGGCCTCGATGACAGCATCGTGTCACCCCGCGACACGCAGAAGCAAGTGAGTCGCGAAGAGACGTTCTCGCATGACCTGCATGACGAGTCGTTGATTGATCGCGAGTTGCTGCGACTGGCGGTGCGCGTGTCGGCAGATCTGCGTACGCAGTCGTTGCAAGCGCGCACGGTCACCGTCAAGCTGCGTGATGCCGACTTTCGGACCCGATCGGCGCAACGTACCCTTCGACTGCCCATCGAGTCGGAGCGCCGTGTTGCCCAAGCCGCACTGGCGCTGCTGCGCCAGCTCCGCAGCCGGCGCCGTGGGGGTGTTCGCCTGCTGGGCATTTCCCTGTCGCACTTCGACGACGGTCCTCCGGAAGCAACCCAACTCGGGCTGTTCGAGGCGCCCCCGACAGCGTCGGATGAACCGGTGGAGAGCGCTCGCGATCGGGCGCTCACACAAGCGCTGGACCGCATTCGCGCCCGCTACGGCGCCAAGTCGATCTTCCCCGCCAAATTGATCGACGGCAGCACAGAGCTCGGTCCCCGCGTGGAGGAGTAACCCCGACAGGCACCCCCGCTACCGGGGGTCGCGGTGGGCACTTACTTTCCCTCCGATTCGGTTCTCCAGATATTCCAGACGGGGTTCTTCATGAGTGCTGCGTACAATCCGAATAAGCTCGGCTGGGGTGCTGCGGCCCTCACCTGCCTGATGACGGCCACGCTGGCGTTTACCGCCTACACGATCCACAAGAACACGTATCTGCACCCGCGCGATCCGATGGCCGTGCAAGTGTTCCACGATCGGGATGCGGCTGGTGGCGAGCACGCCGCAGCGAACGGCGAAGCCAAGCCGACCGACGCGAAGCCCGCACACTAGTCGTCACACATGGTGCGGTGCGCTCGGCCGTCGTACCGCCGACGCACCAAATTGTCGAGAGACGCGGTTGAGTTGCCGAATCGCTTCCCACTCGGGCACCAGCCGACCGTTCGCGCGCTCCGCCTGCCGCTCCCAGCTCCTGATGATTCCAGCGCGAAGTGGTCAACAAACGATGCGCGCTCGATGTGCATGTGCAGTTCGGCCGACCGCGGGATGCGTGGCGGCCAGTGCCGGTAGCCGAAGAAACGTCGCGGCGCCTTCGACATGCACATGGTACACCGCACCGTCCCGCGTCGTCGTGAGCGTGAGGTGTGTGACCGTGTACAGCAACTTCGCCACGGACGCGGCGACACCGACCATCACCCCCGTGAGCAGGTCGGTGAAAATGATGGAGAGCAGCGTCAAGGCATAGACGGCGAATACCACCACAGACGATCGCGCTCGTGATGCCAACCACCGGCAGGCTCATGGCGATAGCCGTCTTGGCCGGAATGCCGAGGGCGTACACCAGCACCGGCACCGTGAGGATCGAGCCGCCGCCACCCAGCAAGCCTAAGTGGTCGTGTTTGGAAGTTCGATGACGTATTTCGCGCGCGCTGGAACGCTGGGTGTTCGGAGTTCAGCGTGGCGAGCAGGCTGGCCAAATCGTGACGTGTGTATTTCCAGTCGAACGGCTTGGCGTTTTGCTGATAGCGGTCGCCGAATGCCAGGATGCGATCCTCGAGGTCGAAGAGCGACGCCGCGTCGTTTGGCGTGAGCACCTTGCGCTGCACGATCGA
>JANOKE010000757.1:0-5669 GCA_031419135.1 Gemmatimonadaceae bacterium | reverse complement strand
GCTGACAGGCGTCGGTCGTAAAACAACACGCGGCCAAGGGTGGCGCCGGCATTCGTGGTCGCGTTGCCAACCGGCGTATTGTCGGTAGCCAGTACCACGCCACCGGCTCCACCCGGCACCGCGTAATGCACCGGCAGCGGCGACGTGGCATCGGAATAACCGAACGTGGTGAGTGGCAGCACGGGCGGCACGAGGTCGCTGCCGAACATCACGATGGGAAACGCGTTGGATGCAACGTTGCCGCTCGCGTCAGTGGCCACGATGGTTGCCGAAACCACTCCCGTCTGCAACGGCGTACCGCTAATGCGTCCTTGCAGGGCCGATAACCCATGGGCCGATGGCGCGAATGTCACGGTGTAGGTCATCGCCGCACCACTGCCGCTGCTGAACGTACTGCCGCCTTTCGTCGCGTCATACGTAAACGTTTGGCCCACCGTGGCGCCCTGTGGCGTATTGGCCGACGCGAGAACGATTGGTGCCGCACTCTGCACGACAATCGTAAACGTGAGCGTGGCGCTGCGACCGCTCGCATCGGTGGCCGTGACGGTTACGGTAACGATGCCTGGCGCCAGCGGCGTGCCCGTAATGAGCCCCGCAGTCGCCGCTAATCCACTGGCAGCAGGCGCAAATGTCACCGCGTACGTGAGCCCCGTGTTGCGCGGATCACTAAAGGTCGTATGGCCGCGCGTGAGATCGAAACTGTAAGAGACGCCGGCAATCGCCGTTTGGGTGGCTATCGGCGTGACCACAGCCACCGGACTGGTGTTCGCTGTAACGGGTGCGGCGCTGTTGGCCTCGCCAGAGCAGGCCGCCACCGCAAGCAGCAGGGAGCCAGTGAGGACCTGTCGGAGTTGGATGAAGGCAATCATGTCCGGCAGACACCTGAGTAGGCGCACGTCCCTACGTCACAAAAAACGCGTCGACCGTTCGGCCACCGCGCCTCGTACTGAGCAACGAGCAATGCGTACTGCGTACTCAGTAAAACGTACTGCCGACTTCCTACTACCTACTTCCTACGGAGTAAGCCGCTCGCCTTTTGCTTCCCGCCGCATCTGCATCGCGAAGTTCACCGCCACGACAATCAGCGCCCCGAACAGGAATGTGAACGCGAAGTAGCTGACCATGGAACTCGCGGGGTCCATTCCACCATCGGCACTGGGACTGGATACCATCATCAGCAACGCGTACAGGCCGAGCAATGGCAACACCATAGCGGCGGCCACAATGCTGAACAGGCGAGCGGTCTTGGGGGCGAGCATAAGGCGGCAACTCAGGTGAGCGAGTGCGGAAATGACGGGAGCGAACGATGAAGATATTCCGATGTCGGCCGGACGGGGAGTACCCGACCCATGACCGGTCGATTCAGCAACCGCCTACTCTTCCCAGGATTCAACGCCGGCCTCGGTGACCCGATGCGATATCAGTGGCAACGGTGGATCGGCCTCGTCGGCGATGCAAATGGCCTCACCCAGCACCGCAAGACCTTGGGCGATGCCCGCGCGATCGCTCGCGAACACGCTGCCGAGTGGCTCGCCCGCTCGCACGAAATCGCCGGGTCGGGCCGTGATCACAAACCCAACACTGGGATCCACCACGTCTTCCACCTTGTTGCGACCACCGCCCAGCAATGTGATCCCGCGACCGATCGTGCGCGGTTCAACCTGTGCGATCACGCCATCGCGGGGAGCCCTGAACAACTCCACTTCTCCGGCTTGCGGCAGCAACCCCGGATCGTCGACGACCCGCGGGTCGCCCCCCTGCGCTTCGATGATCTCCTGGAACTTGCGGGCGGCCTTGCCACTGGAGATCGCGACTTCCATGCGACGACGCGCCTCGCTGCGGTCGGTCACGGCGCCACCCAGCAACAGCATCTCCGCGCCAAGCGCGTACGTAAGCTTCATCAAATCGGGTGGACCTTCTCCGCGAAGCGCCATAATAGACTCTTCCACTTCGAGGGCATTCCCGCAGGCGCGTCCCAAAGGACGGTCCATGGCGGTGAGCAGCGCAATCACCGGACAGCCGTGGTCGGCGCCCAGGTCGATCATGGTTTTGGCCAACGCGAGTCCGTTTGCGAGATCGGGCAGAAAGGCGCCCGATCCCCGCTTGACGTCGAGGACCAATCCATTCAATCCTTCCGCCAACTTTTTCGACATGATGCTCGCGCTGATCAGCGGAATGCTCTCCACCGTGGCCGTGGCGTCACGCAACGCGTACAGACGACGGTCGGCGGGGGCGATCTCGCGGGTCTGTCCAATCAACGCGCATCCCAGCCGCTCCAATAACCGGGTCGCTTCCGCCAGCGACAAGTCGGTCCTAAACCCGGGGATCGATTCCAACTTGTCGAGCGTACCACCAGTGTGACCCAATCCTCTGCCGGACATCATCGGTACCGCGACACCCAGCGAGGCCACCAGCGGCGCGAGCACCAGCGACACCTTGTCTCCCACGCCGCCGGTGGAATGCTTGTCCACGCGCGGTATGGCGAGATGCGTGAGGTCGAGCGAGGCGCCGCTCTGCAGCATGGCATCGGTGAGCGCACCAAGCTCGGCGCGGTCGAGACCCTGGAAGAAAATCGCCATAGCGAGCGCCGACATCTGGTAGTCGGGCACGACGCCATTGGCGTAGTCCTGCATGAGTTTGCGCCATTCGGCGGGGGCAATTCGGCCCCCGTCGCGCTTCCGTTCGATCAGCGCGCGTGCGAGCATGAAGTATGCATGATGCAGCCAACCTACTGCGCGCCCCCGTTGCGCGCACGATCGGCGTCGGACGTGTCCGAGGCCATCAGACCCCAATCGCCATGATAATTCGCAGTATCTTTCGCGGCGCGCTGTCGCTGCTGATCGCCGCTACCGCGCTCCGGGCACAGTCTGCAACCGACCTGATAGAGGCCGGTGATCGCGAGAGCGCCGCGCGACGACCGGCGCAGGCGTTGCCACTGTTTGAGCGGGCCGTGCAAGCCGACCCGCACAATTACGCGGCACTCTGGAAAGCCTCGCGCGAACTGGTTGATCTTGCCGAAATCGAACAGTCCAGCAACGAGCGAACCAAACTCTACGCACGCGCTGTGGACTACGCCAAGCGCGCCATTGCCGTGAACGGCAATGATGCCGAGGGACACTTCCATCTGTCGCGGGCCATCGGCCGAACCGCGCTGTCGGTGGGTCCGAGAGAACGGGTGAAGTACGGCGTTGAGGTGCGCACCGAAGCGCTGCGCGCCCTCGAACTGTCGCCACGACATCCGGGTGCGTTGCACGTAATGGGTGTGTGGAACGCCGAGATCATGCGACTGAACAGTTTTACCCGGATGGTGGCAAAGACGTTTCTGGGCGGAAAGATCTTCGACACGGCCAGTTGGGCCGAAGCCACGCGCTACATGGAGTTGTCAGTCGCCGCAGAGCCAACGCGACTGGTGCATCGGCTCGATATGGCACGCGTCTATCGGGACAGTGGACGAAACGCCGACGCCCGTGCCGCCTACACAATGGCGATCAGTTTGCCGTTAATGGACTCCAACGATGACATGTATAAGAGGGAGGCGGAGCGGGAGCTGGCTGCGGTGAAATAAGACGGGAGAAGGGAGACAAAAGACGGGAGACGTCCAGCCGACCAGCGGCCCGGATGTCTCCCGTCTCCCTTCTCCCGTCTTAACTCTACAGTTTCCCCAACATCTCCCTTCCCCGGCCGGCCACCCGGCGCGCGGTTCGTTCACCGTGGTCTACGGCGTCTTCAAGCACATTGGTGCCCCGCAGATAGGCGCGTCGCGCTTCGCGGCGCAGGCGTTTGCGGGTGTCGTTGCCGGCGGCTGGTGCCAGCAGCAGCGCTGCACCGGCGCCAACCAATGCACCGATCAGCAGGCCAAGGCCGAATCCCTGCGCGCGGCCGCCATTGTCGTAAGTGGTTCCGAACATATGTCCTCCTATCAAAGAAGTTAGCAGTAAATTGGTGCGCATGACCGCCGCGCCCTCCCCCCCCCTACCGTGAAGCGGGCTGCCGAACTGCGTGAGCAACTCGGACGCGCCCAGCACGAATATTACGTGCTCGATCGTCCCACGCTGTCGGACACCGACTACGATCGGTTGTTCCGTGAATTGCAGGCGCTGGAGGTCGCGAATCCCGAGCTTCGTTCGGCGGATTCCCCCACGCAGCGCGTGGGTGCGCCGGTCCAGTCCGGATTCAGGTCGCACCGACATCTGGTGCGCATGCTGTCGTTGGACAACGCCATGGACAACGAGGAGCTGCAGGCCTTCGAGCAGTCGGTCGTTCGCGTTGTGGGCGCGGATGTGCACAAGCAGGGCTACACGGTGGAACTCAAGATCGATGGCGCGGCCATCGCGCTCACCTACGAGCGCGGCGTGTTGGTCACCGGCGCCACGCGTGGCAACGGCACCGAGGGCGAAGATGTCACGGTCAATATTCGCACCGTCAAGGCCATTCCGTTGCGACTGCGTGGCGAGGGCCATCCACCGCTGATGGAAATTCGTGGCGAGTTGTATATGCCGTTCGCCGGATTCGAACAGATGAACGAGGCGCGTGTCGCGGCCGGCGAACCGGTGTTCGTCAATCCGCGTAACGCGGCTGCCGGGTCGCTGAGGCAACTCGATACGTCAATCACGGCCCAGCGCCCATTGCGTTTTTTCGGCTACAGCGCCGTGCTTCCAGACGGCACTACACCGACGTCGTCGCAGTGGGCGTTGTTGGACCAACTGGCCGACTGGGGAATCCCGGTGGCGCCGCACCGCCAACGGTGTGCGACCATCGACGCCGTGTCACAATGGGCGCACACCATTGAGCACGTGACGCGGGCCGAACTGGGCTTCGCGATCGATGGCGGTGTGGTGAAAGTGAACGACTCGGCGTTGCAGGACGAGTTGGGCGTGCGCAACGATCGGACTCCGCGCTGGGCCATCGCGCGAAAGTTTGCTCCCGATATGGCCGAAACCACGCTCATCCGCATCGACGTCAATGTGGGACGCACTGGCGTGCTAACGCCCTTCGCCGTGCTTGAGCCGGTGGAAGTGGGTGGTGCCACCGTGACATACGCATCGCTGCACAATGCCGACCAGATCGCCCGGAAAGACTTGCGTGACGGCGATCGGGTGCAGGTAGTGCGAGCGGGCGATGTCATTCCCTACGTGCTGGGTCCGGTGCCCGCGCAGCGCTCAGGCACTGAGCGGCCCTGGCACATGCCCACGCACTGCCCGCGGTGCAACACCGCAACGCAACGATATGGCGATGACGTGGCCACGTACTGCCCGAACGTCGCCTGTCCGGGACGGCAGTTGGAAGGGCTGGTGCATTTCGCCGCGAAGGCGGCGATGGACATTGATGGACTGTCGTATGCGCGCATTCAGCAGTTGCTGGAAGCGGACTTGGTGCACGACGTCGCCGACTTGTATGACATCACGGTGGATCAGCTTTCGGAACTCGAACGATTCGCCGAGAAGAGCGCCGAAAATCTCGTGTCGGCCATCGCGTTATCGAAGCAGCAACCGTTGTCGCGTTTGCTGTTCGGACTCGGCATTCGACACGTTGGCGCGCAAGCGGCGCAGTTGCTGGCGCGGACGTTTGGCAATATGGATGGCGTCGTCTCCGCCACTGCCGGGCAATTGAGTGCGGTGCGCGGCATCGGCGACACCATTGTTCAGTCGGTGGCCGACTACTTCGCCGAC
>JANOKE010000756.1:0-14440 GCA_031419135.1 Gemmatimonadaceae bacterium | reverse complement strand
ACGGTGGTCTCGAACACGACATCGGCATTGGTAGCCGCGAGCCAATCGTCCATCCCATGGCACGGAATGCCAGCCGGCCGGTTCGGATCAATGCCGCCTGCGTTCGCCCACCATCCGCCCCGTCTCGTACATACACCGGTTGTCGTGAACACGATGCCGTATCGGCGCGCCAATGCGTCACGGTGCGCGTCGAGCAACGGTACCAAGGCGCGTGCCACAGTACCGAAGCCAAGGAATGCGAGGTTGAACGAGGGCACGGATTTCACGTTGCGCGGGGTAGCGCCGACTGGTCAGGAACCGGTGGGACAGATGTATTCTACCAGTATCTTCTTATGCCGACAAAGCCCCGCGCCGTGCGCTGGTGATGCCCTAATCCGGATACCGGATTGCTCGACATCGGATTTCGCCTGTCGTCTCATGTCCGGTATCCGGCATCCCATCACCGATGTCGTCGTTCTCCCGGTATCCGATATCACTTTTTCGAACATGCAACTGGCGTTCGCTCGCAGGCTTCCACACCTTACCGTATCTCTGAACCCAAGGTAATGCGCATGCGCACGAGAAATCTGACCAAAGTTGCCGCCACGACCCTGCTGGTCGTCATCGCGGTCTCCTGCTCACGCGACCGACCGCAAACGCCCGACTTGCCAACATCTCCGTCGTTCGCGAGGGGGACGCCGAAGGTCAAGTCGGTGAGCGTGGCTCCCTCCAGCGCGAGCATCGCCATTGGCGCGACAGTCCAGTTGACGGCAACCGTCTCACCACCGAGTGGCGCCAGCCAACTGGCCTGGTCATCGTCGAACAGTGCGGTCGCCTCCGTGTCGTCAACGGGACTCGTGACCGGGGTTTCGGCGGGAAGCGCCACCATCACGGCCAGTGCCGGTGGCGTGTCCGGCACGTCGGCCATTGTCGTTACCACGACACCGCCTCCCGGCGATGTCGTGATGGTGGGTGCGGGTGATATTGCCAGCTGTTCGTCGTCGGGTGATGAGGCCACCGCAAATCTCCTCGACAACATTGCCGGAACCGTATACAATCTCGGCGACAATGTGTACGAGAATGGAACGGCCACCGAGTTCACAAACTGCTACGCGCCGTCGTGGGGACGCCACAAGGCCCGCACAAATCCGACGCCGGGGAATCACGAGTACAACACATCGGGCGCGACAGGTTACTACGGATACTTCGGCGCCGCGGCGGGCGATCCCGCAAAAGGCTACTACAGCTACGACCTCGGCGATTGGCACGTGGTGGTGCTCAACTCGAACTCCAGCTGTACCACGGTAAGTTGCGCCGCCGGTTCGCTGCAGGAGCAGTGGTTGCGCGCCGACCTTGCGGCCACCACCAGGGCCTGCACACTCGCCTACTGGCATCACCCCCGCTTCAATTCCGGCGCAAGTCACGGCAACAACACCGCCGTGGCGCCGCTCTGGAATGCGCTGTACGACTTCAACGCCGATGTCATTCTGAACGGCCACGAACATGTTTATGAGCGATTCGCGCCGCAAACGCCCGCCGGTGTTGCCGACGCAACCCGCGGGATCCGGCAGTTCACGGTCGGTACGGGCGGCCGGAGCCACTATACGTTCGGCACCATCCAGCCCAACAGCGAGGTACGGGAGGGCAATACCTACGGTGTGTTGAAGCTCACACTTCGTGCAACCGGCTACGACTGGCAGTTCGTGCCAGTGAGTGGGTCGACGTTCACCGATGCGGGAACGGGAAGCTGTCACTGAGCGTGCGGCAGACGTCTTCGCGGCCAGCGCCGCGAAGGCGCGCATGATGACCTGCGTCAACGCGCTGTAAACAACGGGGCACCGAGCGGCGTCAGAGTGAGTGCAATGACTGGCGCTCTCGCTCATTCCCACCCACTGTCCCGTATGGCATCGGCCAACCCGGACCGACTCGCACCCACCGAGCGCGACCTCGTGCAACGCGCGCAGCGTGGTGACGTGCCGGCATTCGAAGCGCTGTACAAAACGACGTCGGGCCGGGTCTTTGCCCTCTGCCTGCGCATGAGTGGCGATCGCGTCCTCGCCACGGAGGCTCTGCAGGATGTGTTCGTGCGGGTGTGGGAGCGGCTTGGCCAGTTCGAGGGCAACGCCTCATTCACCACCTGGCTGCACCGGGTGTGTGTCAACCAACTGCTTGAGCAACGGCGAACCGACGCCAGGCGGGAGGCGCGTGTGATGCCCACCGACTGGACGATGGCCCCGGCGAACGCCTCCCGCGACACGGCCACCGACGCGGACACCCGCATGGATCTCGAGCGGGCACTTCCGCGCCTCAGCGAGGGCGCGCGCCGCGTTTTTGTCTTGCACGACATGGAAGGATATGGACACGCCGAGATCGCCGACATGCTGGGCATCGCCGAATCGACTGTGCGCGTGCAACTACACCGCGCGCGCAAGCAACTGATGGAGACACTGGAACGATGACTGCGCATGTGAGCTGGGAAACGATCAACGACGCCGCCGACGGCCGTCTGACAGCGGCCGGGCAGGCGGTGGTGTCCGCGCATCTGGCGGAGTGCGCCGCGTGCCGCGCGCAACTCGCATCGTTGCGCGCGATGCTGACCGTCGCCAACCGACCGTCCCATCATGCCGAGCCACCAACCGGTGCCTGGGAAGAGATTCGGCGCGCCGTCGACGCGAAGAAATCCGTGGCCTTCCCGGGTGGCACGCTGCGAGAGCGCGGCATTCGGATGTCGACGACGTCCATCGCCACGGCCGCGTTGGTGTTGGTCACGGTGTCCTCAGCGATTACCGCGGTCGTGTTGCGTTCACCGGGGTCAGCGGCATCCGGTGCGGAGCGTGCCGTTGAAGCGGCGACCGTATCCACGACGAGTGACATCGTTGTGATGGAGCGGGAGTATCTGTCAACGGCAAGCGCGCTCCGCGAGACACTCGACAAGGAGCGATCGGCATTGTCTCCGGCCACAATCGCCACGCTGGAACGGAGCCTGCAGGTGATCGACGACGCGATCGCTGAAGCCCGGGAGGCTTTCGTGCTGGATCCGTCGAACGCCGCGCTGCGTGAACTGTTGCGCAAGAACCATCAGCAGAAAATCGAATTCCTGCGCCGCACCACCACGCTTCTTCAAAAGGCGTAGACGTCATGATCCTCCTGCGAAACAACCGACTCGGCATCGCCCTGTGGTGTGGGGCGTGGGCGCTCATGTCGTTGCCGCTGCACGCGCAACAACAGGTTGACCTGCGTCGCGCGGCCTCGCCCGACCTGTCGTTGCGTATTCAAGGAGCCTTTGCGTCGCTCCGTGTAGTCGGCTGGGCCAAGGACAGCGTGGTGGTGACGGGCACGCTTCCCAGGGGTTTCCGACTGGAGGGTGGTTTTGGTGGCGCCGATGGTGCTCCATCGCGTGGTGGGAAAATCTTCGTGGAGGGACCGGATGCCATGGGACCCTCCGGCGGCACGCTGGAGGTGCGCGTTCCGGCCAATGCCACGCTGTGGGCGAAGGCGTTCAGCGCGACCATCGAGGTCACTGGCGTGACCGGGTCGCTCGACTTGAATATCGTGAGCGGCAGCGTGCACGTGAGTGGCACGCCCCGCGAGCTGAGCGTGGCGTCGATGGACGGGACCATCACCGTGAACGGTTCACCCATGTGGACGCGACTCAAGTCTGCCGATGGCAATATCGTGATGCGTGGCGGCAGCATCGACGCCGCGTTCACCACGGTGAGCGGGACAATACGCCTGAGCGACGGGGCGTTGGAGCGGGCACGATTCGAGACGGTAACGGGTGGCATTGAGTTTTTCGGCGACCTTGCCCGTGGCGCGGCGTTCAATGTCGACACACACAGCGGCGCCGTCGATATCCGACTTCCGGCAAAGCCATCGGTGGACATCGATGCGGCCAGCATTACCGGCACCATCGAAAACCAGCTCGGCCGTCAACGCGCGGAGGCGGGGCGCGACGGACGCGGTGCGACCCTCATTACCAGTCTTGGTCAGGGAAACGCGCGACTCATCATTCGGACGTTTAAGGGAAATATCCGGCTATCGAGC
The DNA here is from genome assembly GCA_031419135.1 of Gemmatimonadaceae bacterium. Taxonomy (GTDB): domain Bacteria; phylum Gemmatimonadota; class Gemmatimonadetes; order Gemmatimonadales; family Gemmatimonadaceae; genus Gemmatimonas. The sequence continues at coordinate 10,417 of JANOKE010000756.1, read as the reverse complement.
CGATAGGCGCGGCCATTGCGTGGCGGCCGCTCGTGATCACCGTGCCACTGCACCACAACGATTAACCAACACGAGGTTGTCATGATCAGGTATTCCATGGGGGCGCTGGCATTCGCCCTCGCATTCCCCGCCGCAGCTCCGGTTGCGCCGTTCGACGCAGGCCCGCCCTGGATTTCGATTGAACACCCGGTGAATCCGTACGATCGCACCACGAAGGACGCGTTTCTGCTGGTGCACGCATTTCATCACGGCACGCCAACGAACTTTCCCGTAAGTGGGAGCGCCGAAGGCATCGTACGTGGCGAACGGAAGAGCGTCTCCCTGGAGTTCCAGGCCACGTCGCGGCCGGGCGTCTATGGTCTCAAACGGCAGTGGTCCACCGAGGGCACATGGACACTCGTGGTCGCGGTGCGTCAGGGCCCCGACGACGCGGTCTACGCAGTGGTGGATCTCGGTGCCAATGGGCTGGTCGCATCAGTGCGCGTGCCCACCCGCAGCGAGAAGGGCTACATGCTGCCGGCACCGGTAGCGATGAGCGCCGTCGACGCCTCGTTGCGGGCGCGGGCGCAGCTGGTTGCCGCACTCCCTTAGCGGTGGTCTCGGGAGATAAGACGAGTGAAGCGATGAGGCAGGAGTGCTCATCGCTTCACTCGTTAATATTTTGCCAAGACCTTTCGGGCAGCTTGGCGTTTTCCGCCGCGGAGGGCACTGTACTGGTTGAACGTTTCTTCACTGGTGAACGTTTCTTCACTGGTGAACGTTACTTCCCCACCCCCCGATCCCACCAGGCCCGTCCGAGCCACGGCTTCCGTTGCCGGATCGTACCCGGCCGGTACCCATCGCTGGAGACACTGCATGGCATCCCGAGTGCTACGAGCGGAATTCGCGCGACTGTTCGGTTGTGCGTTGGCCGGTCTGGCTCTGACAAGTTCGGTCGCGCGCGCCCAGGCGCTGCCGCCAAATCCGAACGGACCGAAGGCCAATTGGGCGCTGTACGAGAAGTTCAGCGCGGCCAACGTGCGCACCATGACGTTCAGCACGACACTCACGCCGCGATGGGTCGGCGAAACGGATTCGGTGTTCTACAACTGGCGAGACCACACGGGCGAACACTGGTACCTGGTCAACGCACTCACCCGCACCAAGAAGCCGCTGTTCGACCACGCGAAGCTGGCCGCGCAGCTCACCATGCTGCGCAAGAAGGCGGTGGAAGCCTATGCGCTCAACGATCACTTCTCGCTCATCAACATCACCAAGGACCACAAGAATCTGCGATTCGCGGTGGACTCCGAGCGATTCAATTGGAGCATCGCGACCGAAACACTCACCAGCATGGGACGGTATCGCGGCGCGCAAGACTCCTTGATGCTCAAGGACGAAGAAGTGGATCAGACGCTGGGTGGCGGTGGTGGTCGCGGCGGTGGTGGCGGACGCGGCGGCGCGCCGCCACAAGGAGGAGGCCGCGGTGCCACGCCCGACGCGCGCAACTGGTCGCCCGACAGCACGGCCTGGGTGTTCGCCCGCAACTACAACTTGTATCTGTGGGAGAAGGCCAAGGGCGATACCGTGCAGATTACGCGTGACGGTATCGAGAAGTTCAGCTATGCCGGCGGGGGCGGGCGTGGCGGCGGACAGCAGGACACCACCCAACAGCAGCAGTTGGACGACAACACGCAGGATCAGGCCGCCGCAGCAAATCGGCCATCACGACCGGCCGTTACCTGGTCTCCGGACTCGAAAGCGTTTCATCTCACGCGAACCGACAACCGGGGTGTCAGGAACATGTACCTCGTGCGATCGCTGACCGAGCCCCGTCCCACGCTGATGCAGTACTCGTATCCGATGCCGGGTGAAGACAGCATTCCCAAGCCGGAAATCTGGACGTACATCCGCGGCGACAAAGACGTCAAAAAGGCGCCGCTCGCCCGATGGAGGGATCAGCGCATTGTCGCATCGGGGCAGGTTGGCGTTATACAGGGCGGCGGGCGCGGTGGCGGGGCGGGTGCCGGCGCACCGGCCGCTCCGGGCTATTGGATGGGAAAAACGGGAACGACCATGCGCGTGGTTCGCCGAGACCGGTTGCAGCGCAACATCGAGTTCGTCGAAATCGATATCGCCACCGGACAGAGTAAGGTGCTGGTTTCGGACTCGAAGGGCGATGCCGGATCGCTCGAGGTGCAAGCGCCGATTTACGTGAAAGCGGGTGGCGACTTCATCTGGTTTTCCGAACGTGATGGGTGGGGGCACTACTACCTGTACAGTTACGACGGGAAACTGAAACGCCAACTCACGTCTGGTGAATGGCGTTCCGATGCGATCGTGAGCATCGACAGCATCAGGGGTCTTGCCTACATTCGCGGCGAAGGGCGCGAGCCCGGCGAGAATCTGTACAACACGCACCTGTATCGCGTGAGTCTCGCCGACGCGAGTATCACGTTGCTCGATCCGGGCAACGCGTCGCATACGTCCACGGTATCAAAGAACAATCGATGGATCGTGGACCTGTCGTCGCGCGTAGACACGTTGCCGCGCGTACAACTGCGTGACGCACTCACCGGCCGATTGGCGCTGGATCTCGAAACGGCAGATCTGACGAAGCTGAAGGAGGCGGGCTGGCGGTATCCCGAAACGTTTCGGACGCTGGCGGCCGACGGGGTGACGCCAATTTTCGGCAACATGTGGAAGCCGTTCGATTTCGATTCCACCAAGAAGTATCCCATCATTGCGCACGTGTATCCGGGTCCCCAAACGGAGTCGGTCACGGGGTCCTTCACAGCGTCGCCGGCGCCGCAACAGCTCGCGCAACTCGGCTTCGTCGTGGTCCAACTGGGCAATCGCGGCGGCACCCCAGCGCGATCTGCCGCGTATCAGGATTTCAGTTACTTCGACATGCGCGACTACGCGCTGGCCGACAAAAAAACCGGCATAGAGCAGCTCGCGTCGCGTCACCCATGGATCGACCTCGATCGGGTGGGCATCTTCGGTCATTCCGGTGGGGGATTCCTCACGGCGGCTGCACTGTTGCTGCCACCCTACAACGAATTCTTCAAGGTGGGCGTGAGCGAGTCGGGCAACCACGACAACAACATTTACAACAACAACTGGTCGGAGCAGTATCACGGACTCAAGTGGGTGGCGGCTGCCGACACTGCGCGCCTGACCGCTGAAGCGCGTTCGAAAGGCAGAAGCGCCGACTTTGTGGCCGGCGCGGCGGTGGCGACCGCTGAATTCGGCGGTCGGGGTGGGCGCGGTGGTGGGGGTGGGCAAAACGGCGGCCGCGGAGGCGTCGTCAACGGCGAACGCGGCGGTGCGGGTCGGGGTGCGGTGAATGCAGACAGCGCCTCGGGTACGCGTCCGCCCGGCGCACCAGCAGTGGTACCCGACAGCGTGTTCTGGATTTACGTGCCCACCAACATCGACATTGCCAATAATCTCAAGGGGAAACTGCTTCTTGAGACCGGCGACGAAGACAACAACGTGAGCCCCTCCAACACGATCCGGTTGATCAACGCCCTCATTCAAAGTGGCAAGCGTTTTGACTACATGGTGTATCCAGGACAACCACACGCATACGGACCCATGGCGCCCTACGCGTATCAGTTGCAAGCGGAGTACTTCGCGGAATTTCTGCTCGGAGATCGAAGTTTCCGCATGAGCGCGGACTTCAAAAAGCACAGTCCTTAGTCCTTAGTCCTTAGTTCTTGTGCGGGTTCCTGAGTTGGCATTCCAGAACTTTGAACCGCAGGGGACGCAGAGGACGCAGGGGGAGCGCTGTTCTCCGCGACCTCTGCGAACTCCGCGGTAGAAAAATACCAAACCCATTCAACCGCGAAGGTCGCAAAGGACGCGAAGGAACTTTTTGTTCAACAACGTCGTCCTTGGCGACCTTCGCGTCCTTGGCGGTTCAATCTTTCGAACTCGCCTTGCGCGATGGATGGGAAGGAACGCTGCGACGGCATCATCACTCGGCCCGAAGCGTTTCGCACGGGTCGACAGCGGTGGCTCGTCGCGCCGGCCATGCGCATGCGATCAGGGCCACCAGCAGAAAGAGAGTGAGTGCCATCGCCATGACGCGCACATCCGTGGGCGCTACACCGTAGAGCGAGGCACGCAGGAATCGCGCAGCGCCGAAGGCGGCGCCAGTTCCCACGGCGAGTCCGATAGCTGGCGCGACCATTCCGTCACGCACAACCAGCCGCACGATGTCGCGAGGCTGCGCGCCGAGCGCCAGTCGGATTCCCATTTCGCGGGTACGGCGCCCAACGGCGTACGTCACCACGGAATAAATGCCGCTGGCAGCGAGTACGAGCGCCAGCGACGCAACGCCGCCAAAAAACCACGCGTCGAAACGCTGGCGCGACCACGACGCGCCGATCAGGTCTCGCAGCGGCTGCACATCGCGGAGTGCGAGATCCGACTCGACGTTGTGCACAGCCTGTCGGATTCCCGGCACGAGCGCCGCAGGATCACCCACGGCACGGACGAAGTAAATCCGCCACCCATAGGAGAACTGCATGTAGGGCGTGTAGAAACTGTTGCGATTCGGGCCGACATCCAATGGCTCGTACATCACATCGCGCGCGATGCCGACAATCTCCGCACTCGAGTCCGGGCGGTCATAGCTGCTGCCGCCACCGAACCAGACCCGCTGGCCTAGCGGATCAACACCCGGCCAGAAGGCGCGAGCGGCCGACTCGCTGATGATGGTCACGCGCGGTCGTCCGGCGATGTCCTGCGATGTGAACGGACGACCCCTGAGCAGCGGAATGCCGAGGGTGCGGAAATGCGCCGGCGCCACATAGTGCCGAAGCACTGGTGGTGCATCCCTCGGCGACGGCCACACGCGCCCCGCGATGAACAACGTGCTCCGCGCCGTTCCGCTAACCGGCGCTCCACCATCCACCGTGGCCGACACGACACCAGGGACCGCGGTGATCGCGTCCAGCAGGCGACCGATGAACGCCGGCGCTGCGGAGGTCGGCACTTGCGCTTCGGGCGGTTGCAGCGAGAAGGTCAACACATGGCCGTCATCGACGCCCAACTCGGTGGCGCGCATCCGGCTGAAACTGTCGATCATCAGCGCGCCGACGACCAGCAACACAACGGCGAGAGCTGTCTCCAACACGACAAGGACCGTGTGTGCCGACAGGTGTCCGCGCGGTGCCGCCCCCTCGGACGCACCGCGTCCGCCAGCGCGAATCCATGTCAGCGACGACACGCGCCGCGCGCTCAATGCGGGGGCCAACGCCACCACGATGGCGCTCACAACGGTCAGCGCGCACCCGAACAAGAGTGCACGCCACGAAAATGCCGGATCGGCGAAGGGGGCGAGGCTTCCGTAGAAGTTGCGGGGGCCCCACATATCGGCGGGGGCGGGAATCAGTGCGTTGGCCCACGTCGCCAGCACCATGCCGGCGGCACCACCCATCAGGGTGAGCACAGCACCTTCGGCGAAGCAATGCCAGAACAGGCGACGCGTGCCACTGCCCAACGCCAGTCGCACCGCCAACTCGTGCCGCCGTGCCAGCGCGCGCGCCAGCAGCAGGCTGGTGGCATTGGCACAGGCGAGCAAATGCAACAGCGCAACCCCGATCAGCAATACAAGCACGGCCCGCCGTACGGTTGGATGCACACGCGCTTCGTTGAGCAAGACCGCGGTTGCGCCCGCACGGTCCAGCGGGTCCGCGTCGACCTCCGGGATTGCTTCATAAATGCGCGGGCCCAGCATCCGCATCTCGGCATCGGCGCCAGCGATAGTGGCATTGGGTGCGAGTCGAGCGACGACGGTGATGAAGTTCTGGTCGGAGGTGAGGTATTCAGGATACGTGAGCACCGGCGCCATGCTTGTGGGAACCCAGAGCTGCGCCTTGTCGCTGAGTCCGCGAAATCCTGGTGGCATGATGCCAACGACCGTCAGCACGGTTCGATTAACCCGGATGGTCCGACCAATAAGCGTGGTGTCACTGGCAAAACGCGTCACCCACAGGCGGTGGCTCAGTATCGCCAGTGGATGTGTGCCCGCGGCATCGGTGTCGTCTGCCGGAAACGTGCGCCCGATCGCGGCATTCACACCAAGCGTCTGAAAGTACGAGGGCGAAACGATTTCGCTGGACACCGACTCCGAGCTCGCTTCTCCGGCTGATCCGGCTGATCCGCGTGATCCCGTCAGCGTCAAGACCACCGGCCCGGTGTAGCTGGCGATGTGGCTGAAGCTGCGTGCGAGCGTGCGCAGCATCCGTATGCGCGTGTACGCCCATCGCGCGTGATACCGTCCTTGTGTTCGCGCCACGTGCGTGGTGTAGACGATCGCCAGTCTGTCGGCCCCCGGGAACGGCGGCGCACGAAGCACAGCGGCGTCAAACAGTGCGAACGCCGTGGTCAGTATCGCAACGCCAGCCGCGACGGTGCACGCGACGGTCAGCGACAGACCGCGGGCGCGCCACAGGCGACGAAAGAGAGCGGGAAGAATCATTGTTCCGGGGAGTATGCCATCCGATGCCGGTCAACCCCAAATCGCTTACCGTCACCATCTGGCGCAGCTTGCCGGTTGGGTGAATTCTTCCTGCGCAGTCTGGGACGGCTGACGGCTGTTCGACGAGGTGTTGCCAAGTCAGGGGGCGGCGATGATTTCGGGGTCTGACAACGTGAAGGCTTCGGGTGGCGACTCGCCGAATTCCGCAGCGGTGATCTTCATTAGACTCATCACAGGCGTGTGCGCTTTCCAGCTCAGCGTCGCGGCGTCAGGAATTGAAGCGCAGACGATTCCGGATCTGTCTGTCCGATCCGTCGGCAGTGGTCCCGAAACGTGGGTGCTGCTGGCCGGAGTGGTGGGAGGTGTTGGAGGTTTTGGGGCGCTTGAGAGTGAGTTGCGTCAGCAGGGGCATCGGGTCGTGACCATTGATCCGTTTCACCACTCGCTCGACTCAGTCGATGTGTCGTTCGCCGCGCTCGCACGACGAACATTGAATGTGCTCGATCGGCTGGGCGTGGGAACGGCACGGGTCGTCGGTCATTCCAATGGCGCCGGAGTTGCCCTTCGCTTGGCAGCCAACGCGCCAGATCGGGTGCACGCGCTGTATTTCCTCGACGCTGGAGCACTCGCGTCGAATCGCGGCATGGTGTTGAGTGGTGTTATCCGCTTCGTGCCACACTTCATGCACATTCCCGGCGTGCGATGGTACATACGGGGAAAGCTTGTACGGGGAATTCGCGACAACATGGGTCGGCGCGACTGGTTCGACGAGGCGAAGCAGCGCGCCTATGTCGATCCCATGCTGGCCGAAATCAAGCGCGTGATCGGGCTCGCCATGCGTTTGGGCGAATCAACCGAACCGGAACCGGTCGTGGAAACAGTGGGGCGTATCCGGGTGCCGGTCCTCGTCATTCTCGGTGACGCCCCGCATGAGAGCAAACCCGAGCAGTCGGAGGTCGATGCACTCGGGGCGTTAGGTGCGCGACTCAGGGTGATCCACCTGCCCGGCGTCGGGCATTTTCCGCACGAGGAAGCCACGGGAGTGGTGGCGAACTACTTGATACAGTCTCCAGTGCCAGACAGGCCGAAGGATCGAACCGCCAAGGACGCGAAGGTCGCCAGGAACGACGTTGTTGAACAAAGAGTTTCTTCGCGTCCTTTGCGACCTTAGCGGTTGAATAGCACTGGAGCGACCAGGTGGCTCAAAGCCCGAGCAGGAACACGGGCGCCAGTGCGGCCAACGCGGCGACTCCGTGCAGCGCCAGCACCTTTCGCGCCTCCATTGGCGCTTGCGGTACCCACTTGATTGCAAAGAAGGCGATGATCGGTACCTGTGCCGCCATGAGCAATTGCCAGAGGTGTGCGGCGGTGCCCTCATCCGCTTCGCGGGCGATACCGTACAGGGCGACGTGACCGACCACCAGGGCGAGGGCGGCCACCGACATCGCCACTGGCAGGTAGGCGGCAGGCCGTTTCATCAACGCGGAAAAGCTTGTCTGACTGCGTCCCGAAGAGGGTTGCACAGTGACCTCGTCAAGGAGTGCGAACGAACGACAGAGTACTTGACACCATAAAGTAACCTCGCCCGTTCGCGCCAGTCCATCCCGCTTTCCACATTGCTCACGGTCGCGACCGGCTGCATCTTTGCCGAGCCCGATGCCCGACCTCGCGCACCCGTGTTGCGCGATCCCACGCCCGCTCAGGAACTCCTGCATGCCACGATCGTTGCCGGTGATGGAACAACGGAAGTTCGGCGAGACGCTTCGCCGCGACACGTGGTGGATCCCGAATGTCGTCGTCGTCACGATCCTCAGCAGTTTCCTTGCCTACGCCACCTGGGCGGCGTTCCAGAACGGGAACTACACGCATGGTCCGTATCTCTCACCGCTCTATTCACCTGAACTCTGGGGGGCGTCACCGCATGCCTGGTTTGGGCCGAGGCCCAGCTGGTGGCCCGGTTTCGTTCCCTTCTCGCCGGCCCTGATCATCCTGCCGGTGCCCGCGCTGTTCCGCTTCACCTGCTACTACTATCGCGGCTCGTACTACAAGGCTTTCTGGGCCGATCCACCAGCGTGCACAGTGGGCGAGCCGCGTAAATCCTATCGGGGCGAGAATTCCTTTCCGCTGATCATGCAGAATGTGCACCGCTACGGGTTGTTGCTCGCGTTCATATTCCTGATCTTCCTGTGGCATGATGCGTATCTCGCACTCTGGTTCGAAGACCGCAGCGGCGTGAAACACTTCGGCATCGGTGTTGGCACCATCGTCATGTTCGCAAACGTGGTCTTGCTGTCGGGTTACACGATTGGCTGTCACTCCATGCGCCACGTGGTGGGAGGCATCCTGGATCGCCTGTCACAGGCCCCCCTCCGCAAACTCGCCTACGACTGCTCAAGCGCTTGCAACCGTGGCCACATGAAGTGGGCGTGGTGCAGTCTGTTCTCCGTGGCGCTCACCGACGTGTACATTCGCCTCTGCGCATCGGGTGTGCTGACCGACCTGAGGATTTTCTAGATGGGCGAATACGAGCGGGTCGAACACGACGTGCTGGTGATCGGCGCGGGCGGCGCCGGTTTGCGGGCCGCGATCGCCGCCGCGGCCAGTGGCGCTCGCGTGGGCCTGGTCTGCAAGTCGCTGCTGGGCAAGGCACACACCGTGATGGCCGAAGGTGGCGTGGCCGCAGCGATGGGCAATGTGGACGACCGCGACAACTGGCGCGTGCACTTCGCCGACACCATGCGCGGTGGACAGTACCTGAACAACTGGCGTATGGCCGAGTTGCACGCGCGTGAGGCGCCGGATCGTGTGCGCGAGCTGGAAGCGTGGGGCGCCGTGTTCGATCGCACCAGTGACGGACGCATCCTGCAGCGCAACTTCGGTGGTCACCGGTATCCGCGACTCGCGCACGTTGGCGATCGCACCGGACTCGAAATGATTCGCACGCTGCAGGACCATGCAATCCATCTCGGCATCGACGTCCATATGGAAGTCACGGTGGTCGAGCTGCTGAAGGACGGTGATCGTGTGGCGGGCGCGATGGCCTACGACCGCGAACGCGGGCGATTCAAGTTGTTCGCTTCCGGCGCCGTCGTACTGGCCACCGGTGGCATCGGCCGCGCGTTCGACATCACCAGCAACAGTTGGGAGTACACGGGCGACGGCCATTCACTGGCCTACGATGCCGGCGCCGAGCTCGTGGACATGGAGTTCGTGCAGTTCCATCCCACGGGAATGGTGTGGCCGCCAAGCGTGAAGGGGATTCTCGTGACCGAGGGTGTGCGCGGCGAAGGCGGCGTGCTGCGCAACAAGGATGGCAAACGCTTCATGTTTGACGACATCCCTGACAACTACAAGAGCCAGACGGCGGACAACGAAGAGGAGGGCTGGCGCTATACGCAAGGCGACAAGACGGCGCGTCGACCGCCCGAACTCCTCACGCGCGATCACGTGGCACGTTGCATCCAGCGCGAGGTGCGTGAGGGGCGGGGAAGCCCGCATGGCGGCGTGTTTCTCGACATCGCGTGGATCAAGGCGCGCATCCCCAAAGGTGCTGAACACATCCGGAAAAAACTGCCGTCGATGTATCACCAGTTCATGCAGCTCGCCAACATCGACATCACGGCGGTCCCCATGGAAGTCGGTCCTACCACCCACTACATCATGGGCGGTATTCGCGTGGATGGGGACACCCAGATGTCAAACGTGCCCGGCCTCTTCGCTGCTGGTGAGTGTGCGGCCGGACTCCATGGCGCCAACCGGCTGGGCGGAAACTCGCTCTCCGACTTGCTCGTGTTCGGCATGCGCGCCGGTGAGTATGCCGCCGCATTTGCCAAGGGCCACGCTCCGCCGCGCTCAACGCCGGGCGATGCCGACGCGTCGGTGGCCTCGGCGCTCGAGCCGTTCGGACGCGGCGGGAGTCCGGAGGCCCCCTACGCGATCCAGCAC
>JANOKE010000755.1:0-1105 GCA_031419135.1 Gemmatimonadaceae bacterium | reverse complement strand
CAGCCGCCGGTACAGCAGAAACACCACCGGAATGAGCACGAACACGGCGAACAGTTCCTGCGACACCACATAGGGTAGGTACAGGAATCGCGGCAGGATCAGGTCCCACGTGAACGGCGTGTAGAACCCCTGGATCATGATCTCCGCAGTGCCGATCCCCAGTACGCAGAAGCCCCAGAACACCAGCGCGTGCATCATGCCACCGATCGGGTCGCGCAAGATCTTGCTCTGCCCGATGCCGATCAGCAGGAGGTTTTTCGTGCGCGCGTCCGGATGATCGGTGCGGCCTTCGGCGTGTCCGATGTTGAGCCAGCGGATCAAGCGCCGCGCGCTGCGGGCAAAGAACCCGAGCGCGACGGCGAAGATGGCGGCGAAGACGAGATTGGAGAGCATCATTGGGCGAAGCTAGAGCGATGCTTCGGCGGGGACAAGCTATCGCAGGGGCAGCACGCGGGCGGAATTCCCGGCCAGCAGTTGCGCCAACGGCATTACTGTGACCTTCGGAGCCAATGTGTACGCTCTCGTGCCCGGGTAGATCACCGTGAGGTGCGTAAGGCCAAGGTCATCGACCGCCGTACGCATGCTCGCGGTAAGCCGGGGCGCGTCCTCGCGCTTAACCTCAAATCCGAATCGACGGCCGCCCTTGATGACCATCAAGTCCAGCTCGGCGCCGGCGTGGGTCGCCCAAAAATATTCCTCATCGGGTTGCAGAACCGAAAGCAGCTGTTCAATGACGTATCCTTCCCATGATGCACCAAGCTTCGGATGCTGTAACAGTTCGTGCTGCGTGCGGATGCCCAACAAGGCGTGCAACACGCCACTGTCACGAACGTACACTTTCGGCGAACGCACTTGTCGTTTGAGCAGGTTCTCATGCCATGGCTGGAGCTGCCGGACCAGAAAGAGATCGGTCAACAAGTCGAGATAGTGCTTGACCGTTGGCTGGCTCACGCCAAGCGAGCGGGCCGGTTCGGCAGCATTCCAGACGTTGCCATGATAGTGCGCGACCATTGACCAGAAGCGCCGCAGCAGGACGGCTGACGTGCGGATGCCGAGCAACGGCAAGTCCCGTTCGAGCAGTGTCTGAATGAACTGCTGGCGCCAA
>JANOKE010000754.1:0-3409 GCA_031419135.1 Gemmatimonadaceae bacterium | reverse complement strand
AACCGTTTTGCGACGGTGGCCGGACAGCAGCCGTAGCCCGCCGACCACTCCGTGGTTCGTCGGCGCCGTCGTCAGGCGCCTACTTCCACAACAGGACGCCACGGGCCGTACTCGCGCGCGAAGCGATTCTCGTACTCTGTTTAGTGGACACGTAAGTGACAGGAATTATGCGGCGACTCGCCGGCGCGCACGACCCGTGTGCAACGTGATCGGTTGCGCGGAACCATTCGTCACCGCGTGGGACGGATCACCATCGAGACCGGTCCCGGCTCGGTGCGACTACGAACGAACGCGAACTGAGTGACGACAGAGAGCACGGCGACAACGAACTGGGCGTCCGACTTCCGACGCGTCCGTCGCGATGTGCGACAGGCGCTTCGCGGGGGTTCCCACGATTACACCACCGGATCCATCGGGCAGGCGATCTTCCTGCTCGCCATTCCGATGGTGCTCGAGATGGTCATGGAGAGTCTGTTCGCCCTCTCGGATGTGTTTTTCGTGGCGCGTCTTGGCGCCAGCGCCGTGGCGACCGTGGGGCTCACCGAGTCCCTGATGATCGTGGTGTACACCATCGCCATGGGACTCGCCATATCGGGCACCGCGGTGGTGGCGCGTCGCATCGGCGAGAAGAATGCCGACCGGGCCGGACGCGCTGCGGTTCAGGTCATACTGCTTGGCGCCGTGATATCGGGTACGCTCGCGCTCGTCGGCGCATTGTATACGCCGTCGTTGTTGCGCCTGATGGGTGCGAGCGACGATGTGCTCGCCACCGGGACCATGTTCGCGCGCGTGATGCTTGGTGGAAGCTGGACGGCGTTCATGCTGTTTGTGGTCAATGCAACGTTTCGCGGCGCCGGGGACGCGGCGGTGTCCATGCGCGTGCTCTGGTTGGCCAACGGCATCAATATCGTCCTCGGCCCACTGCTTATTTTCGGCGTCGGGCCCTTCCCGGAGTTGGGTGTGACTGGCGCCGCCGTAGCGACCACGATCGGTCGTGGCACGGGATTGCTGTACGCCCTGTCGCGGTTGTTTCACGGCAGCGGACATCTGCGCGTACTCCCACAGCATTTGGTGATCGAGACGGACACCATGGCGAGTATGCTGCGCATGTCGCTCAACGGAACATTTCAGGTGCTCGTGGGCAGCCTGAGTTGGATCGTACTGGTGCGCCTGATGGCGGCGTTTGGCAGCGCGGCGATGGCCGGATACACGATTGCCGTCCGCCTGGTGATGTTCGCCATGTTGCCGGCATGGGGACTGGGTAACGCCGCCGCAACCATGGTTGGGCAGGCGTTGGGGGCAAATAATCCGGATCGTGCCGAACGCGCCGTGTGGACAGCAGCGCGTTACAACGTGGTCTTTCTGGGCGTGATGGGCTTGACCTTTGTGATCCTGGCACGCGCCATCGTAGGCGGTTTCACGCATGACCCCGCCGTTGCCGATGTCGCCGTGTACGGCTTGCGCGTGATCGCGTTCGGGTTTCCGCTGTTTGCCTTCGGTATGACGCTCACGCAATCCTTCAACGGCGCCGGTGATACAGCCACTCCCACACGCATCAATATCGCCGTCTTCTGGCTGTTCGAGATTCCACTGGCGTGGGTCCTCGCTCGACACACGCCAATGGGACTTCACGCCATTTTCATCTCAATCACCGCAGCGTATTCCGTGCTGGCTGGCGTGAGCGCCGTGATGTTTCGACGCGGACGATGGCGGACACGTCACGTGTAAATCAGGACACGCTGCCCAAACTTACTGCGGCACCCTCGCCAGCGCTCGCCGCAACGACCCCTTGTTGCTGAAGTCCCACGATGCGCCGTAGCGAATGTCCTCTACCAGCCAGCGCCCCCCATGCTGCACCACCACGACAGTGTCCGTCCAGCGCACCGTGGGGCGCTGGCGGTCGTTCGTGAATTCTATGTGTACCAGCACGGGATTCCCGTTGGATGCGGCGGGCAGCACGCGATACGTCGTCGCGCCCTCGAACAGGCTGGAGTACAGATCACCTTCCGCGAAGCGTGGCTTTTCATCGGGAGCGCGTGCGATGTCGGCACGCCGCAGTGAATCGGCCATCGCGAGCGTGAGCGCCAACGTGTCGGTGATAAACGGACGCAGCGCGCGTCGATCCGCACGGCGTCGAGGATCCGTCACACTTCGTCGCGGCTCAACACGACGGGGAGTTTCTTCGTCCCCTTGGGGCGCGCGACGTCAAGCACGGATTACGGGTGCCCGAGCGTCTGCTGATAGAAGAACTTGATCCCGCAGAGGGCAATCGTGTGCGTGCCGCGCGCGACCTTCTGCGCGGTGCTCAGGTGCAACAGGTACTGACGGATCTGCTCTTCCCCGAGCCGGTCCGGGGCGGCGTGATAGAACTGCGCGAGTTAAGCAAGGGCGCGGACGTAAGCTTCGCGCTGTGCGGTCGGATACCCACGGAGTTGGAGGTCCTGCGTCATGCGTTGGCGGAGGCAATTTCTGTCTGCCGCAGGCCTCGCACTTTTCGTTGGCGCGTTGCTGACAGGGCATCGTGTTCGCGTCCGACTCGACTGGCTCGCTCCGGATGGACATCGCAAAGCGATCGAGCGATGGCACGTGGTCGGTGCCGCCGTTGTCGATCGACACGGCACTTTCCGCCGGGATTCTGAGCACATTCGCACACCGGCCTCTCGTTGCGTACGCGCGCCAAGGCGCACTCGCGGTGGTCCCAATCGAAGGTGGGGCGCCGCGAATTCTCGCCAACCACGTGGCTTAGCGGCCGTGTTGGCGTCCTTGGATGGGGTCGGGATGGCCAGACCGTATTCACGCTGGTGCGGCGCAGCGCCATCTGGGCAGTGCCTGTCTCCGGAGGGTCCCCGCGCGTCGTGCTGACCATCGACCCTACCCATCCGTTCGCGCGCGATGACTACGCGACCGACGGCGCGCATCTTCTTCACCAAACTCGCGGACGAGAGCGACGTCTGGGTGATGGAGCCTCAAACGATCGCGCCCCGTGCGCGCCCGGCGTGGAACGTCGAAGAGGCAGTAATGCTCGATGGTGGATGCGACAATCGCCGAAACTCGCTTCCCTGTGCCACGATCCGGAAAATATACTCCCGGACCAGCGCCGACACGGACGTGGCGCTTCAGCCGCCTTAATTCTGGCTGCATCGTACACCTCGTCTGGCACGGAAACTCTGATATTTGCCGCCGTTACACAGTACGTCGAAGGGAGCGCTTGTCAATCGCGATAGTCGGTCGCGCGGCGCCGCCGAGGGGACCGGTGCTCGACATCATGGCGTCAGCGTGATGAAATGGTCGGCGAATACACGGACCGGCAGCTGCGTACCGCAAGACATGAAGCACGATGATGGGTGCGCGCCGAATCTGGCGCGACGCGATTCAGCGCACAGTATCGCGCAAGCCGGGTCGCGAACGC
>JANOKE010000753.1:0-1629 GCA_031419135.1 Gemmatimonadaceae bacterium | reverse complement strand
GAGAATTCGTTCGTGTTCCGACCGTCGCGACCCGTGTTCATTTCCTTCAAGAGGCTATCTGCGCGCCGCTCAAAGGCAGCACGTGGCGTGGAGGTCTTCGGCATTGGTAAGTTGTTGCGAAAAAGCACATGACCGTCGGACCGGCGAAGCACCAGCGAAACCTCGGCCGCCGCGTCGTCAAGCGTTGGCTGCATCACCGTTACGATGTACTCGCCATTCGAACTCATCTGCCACAGGTCTTGCCCGACAAATGGCTGCGTGCCGAGAAAGACCCCTTCACCGTTATCGACAATCACCTCATGGGTACGGTTCGCCAGATTCAGAAAGAAGAGGGTGTCCAAAGTCTTGAGACCGTCCCTCGTGAGGCTTAGAACGGGGACTCGGCGCGACTCCCGAGCATTACGCTCGCGGTCGCGAGTGTACGGACTGCTTCGTTGCGCGACAGCCAAGCCGCTACGGGTCAACCCGCTGGGGACGTTGATGCCAAAGGCAGAGTTTGAGGCCGAGAAGGTGAGAGTTCGTGGCAGTCCCTGACCCCAGCGAGCGATCATCGTGATTCGATTGTTGCGTGAATCTGACACCCACAACGTATCGCCGAGCCAGCCCAGGGCACTCGCACCGATAAACTCACCGGGTCCGCTGCCCTTCCCACCAACCCGACGAGGTGTGCGCGCATCTGGGGAAAACGCAAACACCCCGCCATCTTTCCAGTCAGGTAGGTAGGCCGTGCCGCGCGCGTCAACGAACACGCGGGTCGCCGTTCGGTGGAGACTGAGCACGCCGTCCTCGCCGTCATAGATCACTTCGGGGGGCGACAACGTGAGCAATGTCGCGGGTTGGGCCTCGCCCACTGCAGCGAAGAACAGGGCCGTGATTGCGAATGATATCTGTGCCAGGCTGCCAGGGTGTTTCATCGGTCATGGCGTTGGGGTACAGCCAGATTTCTGCGCGGCGTGGCGCTGGGACGCACGCTTTCACGGAATGCCGTTCAAACTGTAAGCGTCCGGAATTACCATGTCACCGTTCGTCAGTCGGTGGTCGGATGCTGAGCGGAGTTGTATGGTGGGAATCGTGGCGCGTGGAGCGCCCGCAGAACGGTGCTGACTACTTCGAATCTGCGGCGCCGTAGAGTTCGCGCCAGCGATCGGGCAGGAGATCCGTCACCGGAACGTGTTCGCGGAGTTTACGAAGCACGTCGGTGAAGTACGGCAGCGGGGGCACGCCGTGTTGCGCGCAGGTGCGCATCAGCGAATAGAGCACGGCGCCGCGCCGCGCCGCCTCGTGCGAGCCAGCGAACAGATAGTTCTTGCGACCCACGGCTACGGCGCGGAGCTCGCGCTCGGTGCCGTTGTTGTCCAAGAGAAGCGCCCGTCGTCGACGAAACGCGTCAGCGCCGTTCAGAGCCGCTCTGCGGTGGCGCTCCCCGCCACCATTCCAACCAAACAAGCGTCCGACCACCGCCTGACTAACAGTGACATGGTGAATCCGTACGCGTACCTTGGGCGCGGGGTCGTTCGACCAGATTTCCGGCGTACGAGACGCCGGAGTAAAATAAGTTGGAGGTGCTGTAAGACGCGGACCGGGTCGATCCTGGATTGCGACGCCTATCGGGCAAGCTCGTACACCAGC
>JANOKE010000752.1:0-2088 GCA_031419135.1 Gemmatimonadaceae bacterium | reverse complement strand
CACCGCGACATCAAACCCGACAATATTCTCACGTCGGGCATGCATGCGCTTGTGACCGATTTTGGTGTGGCCAAAGCGCTCAGTGCGGCCATCCCGATGGCCGGTTTCGGTACCTCCACCGGCATGGCCATTGGCACCCCGGCGTACATGGCGCCCGAGCAACTCGCCGCAGATCCTGCCGCCGACCATCGCGTGGACATCTACGCCGTGGGACTGTTGGCATATGAGCTGCTCACCGGTCGGTCGCCGTTCGGCGGTTCGTCGCCGCAAGCAACGATGGCCGCTCAGCTCACCGAAACGCCCAAGCCGCCACATCAGTTCGCGGACATTCCGGAAGGATTGTCGGCCGTGATCATGCATTGTTTGGAGAAAGACGCCACCAAGCGGCCGCAGTCCGCACAGGCGCTGTTGGCCGATCTCGATGCCCTGCCGGCGTTGTCGAGCGGCAGCAGTGTGGCGGCGCGACCAGCGCGTCGACGGTGGACACGGGTGGCCGGCGCCTTGGCCGTTCTCGCCGTGACGCTCGCGGTCGCCCAGCAGATGGGGAAGCCACGCGTTGCGCCTACCGTCGATTCCCTGTCGGCGCGCGATGCAGAACCGGGTGGCGATCGCACACCCGCGCTGCAGATCGCCAAGAACGCGGTCACTGCGACACCGAAGGTGAAACCGGAAACGGTGGTCGTGTATCGCAACAGCACCGACAGCGCTGCCGGCATCCAGGTTCCGGTGGTTATTTCCCGTGCGGAGTCGCTCGCCATCACCGCTGCCGTGCGGCACCGCATCGCCGAGGCGGAAGCGACGAAGTTGGTGGCGCATCCAGCACCGGCGCTGCCAGGCACGGCGAAGGGCGTCACCACCGCGCCGCAACCACGCGTCGTCGTGAGTACCGACGGTCCGATGACGCCGCTTGACCGCGAGCAGCTGCTCATGGAGGTCGGCAAGATTTTTGCCGACTCGGTCGCCATTGCCTTCAGGCGAATGGATACTGCGATGGCACACGCCGCGCGTGTCTATCGCTTTGAAGGCACACGCCCAACCGGACGTGGCGTCACGCCCATGCTGGCGCCGCCCAGCGACGGGCGTGCGCGCATTGTGATATCAAACTTCACGAACGCCACCGGGAAGCGGGAGTTTTCTGCGGTTGGTCGCGATATTGCCCAATACCTGCGCGGCGCGCTGCCCACGGGCAAATTCGAAGTGATCGACAATCAAACCACCGATCGCGCCTCTCGCGGATTGGGCGACCCGACGTCGCTGGGGTGGGGATTGCGCGCCGACTACGTCGTGAACGGAACGGTCACACTGCGCGCCGACTCACTGGTGCTGATCACGATGTTCAATGATGTGCGCGACGGACGCTTTTCGCGCGTCACCGAGTCCACCACATCCAGTCGAGACCCGCACAGCGCGTTTGATGCGTCGCTGGTGAAGGTGAACGTCTGGCTTGACAGCGTGGCCCTGCAGCGGGCGCGGCGCGCACCGCCACCAAGGCCACCGCGGCCACCACGGTGATACCCGCAACCGCGTACAAGGACGTCTCATGGGAGCGTATGCGTAACGCGGTTGACCGGATTCGCGAACGAGTGCTGAGGGCGGCGGCGGCACTCGATGCGGTCAACATCGACTACGCCGTGGTGGGAGGCAACGCGGTCGCTGCGTGGGTGTCACGGGTGGACGAATCTGCTGTGCGGAATACGCAGGACGTGGACATTCTCCTGCGTCGCGATGCACTCGAAGCGGCCACACAGGCATTGCACGCGGTGGGATTCATATGTCGGCACGTGGAAAACATTGATGTGTTTCTTGACGGACCAGACGCCAAAGCGCGCGACGCACTCCGTGTGGTGTTTGCCGGGGAACGCGTGCGACCGGAGTATTTGTTGGCTGCGCCTGATGTTCACGACTCCGCGCGGGCCGTCGGATTCCAGTTGCTGGCGCTCGACGCGCTGGTGCGGATGAAACTTACGTCGTTTCGGGACATGGATAGCGTTCACTTGCGCGACCTGATTGGTGTTGGCCTTGTCGGTCACGACTGGATCCCGCGACTGCCAGTGCCGTTGCGGGATCGGCTGAAGACCGTGCTCGATG
>JANOKE010000751.1:0-1137 GCA_031419135.1 Gemmatimonadaceae bacterium | reverse complement strand
AGCCAACCGCCGCGTTCTATCACATCGCGGCCGACTACGCATTTCCGTATCGACTGTGCGGCGGCCAGCAGGATTCTGGTTCGGCGTGCGTGTCGAGTCGCGGCAATGACGGCTATATCGGCTATCGCGAATTTCATCCCGTTGGCGCGTCGGAATACAGTTATGTCGCGCCCGACCCGCTCAATCCCGACGTGTACTACGGGGGCACCGTGGTGCGATACGATCGGCGCACTGGACAAACGCAGAATGTGAGTCCGAATGCCGGTCGTGGTGGCGGTGGCAGCGGTGCGGATATTTATCGCGGCGTGCGCACCATGCCAATTCTCTTTTCTCCCATCAATCCGCGCAAACTCTACTACGCCACCAACGTCGTGTGGCAAACAGTCACCGGCGGCCGACAGTGGAAGCAGATCAGTCCTGATCTGTCGCGCGAAACATGGGAGGTCCCGAGAAGCGTTGGCCGATACGCTGGCGGTCCGGCGGCCGTGGTAAGTCGTCGCGGCGTGGTGTACACCATTGCACCAAGCCCGGTAGACTCCAACACAATCTGGGCTGGCACCGACGACGGACTCATTCACGTCACACGCAACGGCGGCAAGTCATGGTCCAACGTGACCCCGCCGCAGATTGGGCCGTGGGCCAAGGTGTCCATCATGGACGCCTCGCACACCGATGCCGGCACCGCCTACGCGGCCATCAATACAATTCGTCTGGATGATCTCCGTCCGCACATTTTTCGCACTCGCGATGGGGGCAAATCGTGGACCGAAATTGTGGGTGGCATTGCCGACGGTGCCACCATTAACAGCGTGAAGGAAGATCCCAGGCGCAAAGGACTGCTGTTTGCCGGCAGCGAAACGCAGGTGTGGTTCTCGCTGAACGACGGCGACAACTGGCATTCGTTGCGCCTGAATATGCCGGCCACGTCGGTGCGTGATGTGATTGTGAAAGACGACGATCTGGCCATCGGCACACACGGCCGAGGATTTTGGATTCTCGATAACATCACCGCGCTGCGTCAGTGGAGCGAGAAGTCGGCAAATGATGCAGTCACGCTGTTCAAGCCGGCGATGGCGACGCGCGTGCGATACTCGATGTACACCGACACGCCGGTGCCGCCGGACGAACCGTACGCCG
>JANOKE010000750.1:0-10183 GCA_031419135.1 Gemmatimonadaceae bacterium | reverse complement strand
ATGTGCAACGCGTGGCCCGACGGTACATTGATCCGACCAAGCTCGTGATTGTCGTGGCTGGCGATCGGGCCAGCATCGAGTCGTCGCTCAAGGCGCTCAAAATCGCACCGGTGGAAATTCGGGACGCCAAGGGTCGTCGGGAGATCACGCCATGAGTCGCATCGTACATCGCATCGGTTGGCTTGCGGCCGGACTCGCGCTCACCATGTTCGCTGGCGCGTGTCACCACGCCACAACCAGTGCCACCACCCGCGCGCCGGCACCACGGCAAATGCTGGTCAGCACGGCGTGGCTGGCTGAGCACACGGCCGACGCGAACGTGGTGGTGCTGCATGTTGGCAACAGGGCGCAGTACGATAGCGGTCATGCACCCGGTGCGCGGCTGGAGACGTTGGCGGAGCTGTCACTCCCGCAGGTTGAGGGCGGACTGACGCTGCAGATGGGGACCGTCACGCAGCTTTCGGCATGGGCCGGCGCGAACGGCATTGGCGACCAGTCGCGTATTGTCGTCGTGCCGCACGACGAGAATCTGCAGTCGGCGACCCGGGTATTTATCACGCTGGCCTATCTTGGCGCGTTCGAGCGCACATCGGTGCTCGATGGCAGCTTCAAGGCGTGGAAAGCCGAGGGGCGTCCTGTCACACGAGAGACGCCCGCCGCCGCGCGTGTGGTCGCGTTTACACCAAAGCCGCGCCCGGAGCTGATTGCGAGCCTCGCACAGGTTGAAGCGATCACACAAGACTCCGGTCGGACAGCGCTGATTGACGCGCGACTGCCGCGCTTTTTCAATGGCGACGGCGGCGGATATCCTCGGCCCGGTCATATTCCGACCGCCGTAAACATTCCGCTCAGCGCCGTGAGCAGCAACGGCTTCATGAAGTCGGAGTCGGAACTCAAAACCCTCTTCACGCAAGCCGGCGTGACAGGCGACAAGCCGATCGTCACGTATTGCCACATTGGGCAGCAGGCCACGGTATTGTGGTTCGTGGCTACCCTGCTGGGCTACGACGCGAAGATGTTTGACGGGAGTTTTCAGGAGTGGAGCGGCACGACCCGATTGCCCGTCGTTGCGCCACCACCGCGCTGACCGAAGTCGGACCAGCTCAGGCAAACTGATGTTGACCTGCTTCGCTATTGCGGCTTGAACACCTCAACCGACAGCTCGAACGACCGCTTCGACCCGCCCTGGATCGCACCGACGTTCACCACGTGACGCGCGATATTCTCGCCGCGCTCGTCGCGCACGCTGATCAGCACCGAATACTCCCACGGCTTGTCGACGGCCGCATGTTCAACCGTGCCTTCCACGCGGAGCGCGATTTCACGCGACTCGGCGCGCACCTCTTCGCCCTTCGTGGCCTCGAAGCGCAGGTGCTTGCGGCACGCGGGGCACACGCTGGCGCTCTCGAGAATTGTTTGGCGGCAATGCGGACAACTGCGCGAGGCTCCGATCGGCGCCCGTCGCGCTGAACTCACGGCGCGCGCGTACCCGTTTCTGGCCACCCAAACTCGGCTTTCCCTCGCATCCGCGAGCCGGCCGCCACCGTGAGTGATTCGGCCGTCAAATCGCCAATCAGTACGCCGGTTGCGAGCAGGTCGACACGCGCCGCGCCGTCGATGTTGCCCTCCAGATGACCGCCGATCGCCACCGTCTTTGCCCGCACCCCGCCAGTCAACGTGGCGCCAGCCTCGATAGTGAGATTGCCTTGCACGTTCACGTCCCCCTTGAAGCGTCCGGCGATCCGAATATCACCCGACCCTTCAATCTTGCCTTCGATGTTCAGATCGGCCGAAATGATCGACTCTTTCATTCGATGCTCCGGCGCGGGGACGTGCTTGGCGTAACTGATCGGCGGCTCGGGACTGGGCTCAACATCCCGACTCACCACCGTTTCTGCTGACGCGATCGTGGCTGTCGCTCCCTTTGCGGGTGACGCCGAATCTTTCCAGAGGGCCATGACGTGAGTCTCCATGCCGCGCGATCAGGGGGCGGCTCGTTCAGGATCGTTCTCCGCATCTCATCTCACGAACGCTAGTCGAGCAGGTGCGGCGACAGTGTGATGCAGGTCATACAGAGGCATATCGAGAGGCGTGTCAGGAATCCCGGTCACCAATTCCACGCTCGCCCCGGCGATGGACAGACCCACGCTCAGGTCTAAATCTAAAGTGCATGCTGGTGACGCTGGTGGCGACCTTTGCGCAACCGGCCGCACCACCGTGAGCGGAACTACGATACTTTACTCCGGTCACAATCCCCTCGTCGTCGGAGCTTGTTGTGCACGCTGCCGCTGATCGCCCCGCTGCCGCCTTGACGTCCCCACTGGTTGGCGTCGTCATGGGGAGCGCGAGCGACTACGATACCCTCGCGCCGGCCTGCGAGATTCTCTCGGAACTGGGCATCCCGTACGAAGCGCGAGTGGTGTCGGCGCATCGCACGCCGGATTGGTTGTTCGAATACGCCGAAACGGCGAACGCTCGCGGCCTGCGCGCGATTATCGCCGCCGCGGGTGGGGCGGCGCACCTGCCGGGCATGTTGGCCGCGAAAACTCTGGTCCCCGTGCTCGGCGTGCCGGTCGTGGCCACTCCGCTCAATGGACTCGATGCCTTGTTGAGCATCGTGCAAATGCCAGCCGGAGTGCCCGTCGCCACCTTCGCCATCGGTCAGCCGGGTGCGGCCAATGCCGCGCTGTTCGCCGCGCAATTGCTGGCCGCGCACGACGCCACGCTTCACGCCGCGCTGGTGGCTCGGCGTGAAGCCAAAGCGGTTGAAGCGCGGGCGCGTCCATTCGCCGCCCTCCCCCCCAACGCCATCGCTCCGTGAGTGGCGGCCCGATCTTGCCGGGCGCCACCATCGGCTTTCTCGGAGGCGGACAGCTCGGACGCATGACCGCATTTGCGGCGCGTGCGATGGGGTACGACGTGCATGTGCTCGATCCGGACGCGGCCTGCGCCACCCGCGCGGTCGCATCGCGCACCATCACAGCGCCCTTCAACGACGTCGATGCCGCCGTGGATTTCGCGAAGCGCTGTGACGTGATCACACTGGAGATCGAGCAGATTCATCCCGATGTGCTTTCGGCGGCCGCTGAACACGCGCCGGTGCGACCTGGTCGCGCACCCGTGTTCATCATTCAGGAACGCATTCGACAGAAGCAGTGGTTGGCGGCCCAGGGATTCCCGACGGGCGCCTTCGTGTCCGCCCACTCCGCCGATGCCATCGCAGACGCCATCAATACGTTTGGCCCCTGTATCGCGAAATCCACCCACGGTGGCTATGACGGACGGGGCCAGGCGCGGCTGTCCTCGCCCGATCAGGCCGTGGGCGCGTGGCAGGCGTTGGGCGCCCGAACCTGTCTGGTTGAACAGCGCGTCGACATCGACTACGAAATCAGCGTGCTCGTTGCGCGGCGACCCTCGGGCGAAACCGCCGTCTATCCGCCGTCGCGCAATCATCACACCGATGGCATTCTGACGTGGGCCGTCGCGCCCGCCGCCATCACCGACGCCATGACGGCGCGCGCGCAGGTGCTCGCCGTGACCATTGCCAAACGACTTGAGATTGTGGGACTGCTGGCCGTGGAGTGTTTCGTCACGCGTACCGGTGCGCTGCTGGTGAACGAACTCGCGCCGCGACCACACAACACGTATCACCACAGCGAGCGCGGATGCGCGACCAGTCAGTTCGAGCAACTCGTGCGCGCCATCTGCGACCTGCCACTGGGCAGCACGACGCTGCACGCGCCGTCGGCGATCGTGAATCTCCTGGGCGAGGTGTGGCTGCACGACACGCCGCCCGATATTGTGCGCGCACTCGAAGTACTGGGGACACGTCTGCATCTGTACGGCAAGGCCGGTGCCCGGGTCGGTAGAAAAATGGGCCATCTTTCGGCCGTCGGTGACAGCGCGCAGGACGCCTTGAGTCGCGTGCTCGAGAGCTACCGACGGCTGTCACCAGGAACGTCGGACCACTTCGACGTGCACGAGCCGGTGCTTCCGTTGGATTGAACCCGGCATTCGATTGAACAGGAAGTTCCTCTGCGTCCTTTGCGACCTCCGCGGTTGAATTGATTTGACTTTTTCTACCGCGGAGTTCGCAGAGTTCGCCGAGGACAGCGTGGTGAAGTTACGGCAAGGCACCGCAACGAACTCCAAGCCGAGCGTTTCAGGTCAGGTAGGTCGACACAAACACATGAGCGAAGTTCAGAGTTGCTTTTTGCTTACACTACTGTAAGTTACATGCCAGTAACTAACATCAACGAAAGCTAAAGATGAGACCTCTCGCTGAACCGGTCCATAATCGAATCCGCGAGATCGCCGAACTCGACCGCGCTTGGCGGAGTGATCGACCAGAGCTGCTGATCGCGGCCGGCCGTCGGCGCGCAGGAAAGAGCTACCTCCTGTCCCATTTCCTGCAGGACCGCCCGGGTTTCTACTATCAGGCGACCCGGTCGACCGGTCGCGAGCAGCTCCGAACGCTTGGACAAATCGCCGCTCAGCGGTTTCCGGCTGCGGGTCTGGAGTTCACCAACGGGTTCACCGACTGGGAAAGCGTCTTTCGGTTCCTCGTGCGGCAGGCCGATGGCAAGCCGTTCTTGCTGATCCTGGACGAAGTCCCGTACCTCCTGGATGCCGTCCGGGGCTTCGGGAGCCAGCTCCAGCGATTCTGGGATCACGAGTTGCGAGGAACCCTCATCAAGGTCGTCTTGAGCGGATCGTATGTGAGCGGTATGCGCCGACTGACGGACATCGATCAGCCACTGCACGGCAGAAAAACCGGCACGCTTGCGTTTGCGCCGTTTTCATATCGCGATGCCGCCCGTTTCGTGCCGGAATGGTCCTCGAAGGACAAGCTCGTTGCCTACGCCGTCTTCGGTGGATTGCCCGGTCAACTCGCGCTCTTGAATCCCAGCCAGAGTGTCGCCGAGAATGTAGCGCAACATCTGCTGAATCCGGCGGGGCGGCTATCTGATGAAGCGGAGCACCTCTTCGACGCGTTTCTGAAAGAGGCGGGAGTGCACTATTCCATTGTGCGCGCGATCGCGAGTGGCGAGCACAAATGGAGCAAGATCACGAATCGCGTTGGGAAGGATTCCGCTTCGCTGAGCCGTCCACTCGACTGGCTGCAGAGCATGGACGTGGTGGCACGTATCATCCCTGTCACCGACACGCCACCAGGAAATCCAAAGAAAACCCTCTATCGTCTCACCGATCCCTACCTGCAATTCTGGCATCATTTTGTCGCGATGATTCGCGCGTCCGGTGCTGACGACCTGATGGAGCCGAAGGTGTTGTGGGAGCGATTTGTCGCGCCGCGTCTCAGCGACTACATGGGCCCCGTATTCGAATCTGTGTGTCGCACGTTTGTTGGACACAGTCAACATCCCATGCTGCCGTTTCGTCCAGTACGCGTGGGTGAGTGGTGGTCGGATGATTCGACGGATCAAGTAGATCTCATCGCCGTCGGTGCCGAAGGCGAAGTTCTCATTGGTGAATGCAAGTGGGGCGCGTTCGGGGTCGACGACCTCGCGACATTGGAGCGTCGGCGGGATCTGGTGGTGCAAAAACTGTCGGGAGTAAATCGGGTTTTTTTGGCAGCGTTTTCGGGGCAATCCATCACCGATGCAACCGTCGCGATTCGCGTGTCGCGTGGTGCGTTGTTGCACTTTTCCCACGACGACCTGTACGACGGGGAAAATGTCTGAACGCGAACCCATGCACGCCACCGCGCGACCGCGATTCTCCAGATAACTACGTGAGTGATTTGTGCGCGAACGCTCTATGAATTTTACGATCCCGTGTGACTGCCCGCCCGCGCACTCGCCGGGCGTGGCCCCTACTGCGTGCGCTTGCCTTGAGGGATTCGCACACTTCTTTGCGGCGCGAGTGACCTACGTTTTTGATGGGAGCATCGCGTCGACTGACCAACTCAGTCAGTATGTTCTGGGGCTGAACACCTATCGACTGATCGGCCACAATGGATTGCTGGAAAGCCTGTGAGGGTACTCGCGTGAATGGCCGCAACCACGTGATCGCGGCCATCAGCATTGTTGTGACCGTTGGCGTATCGTGTCATTCGCCAGAGAGAGGTGTTGGTCCGACTACCGGCTTCGCGGTCACCGGAGTGTTACTCGTCAGTGGTCGTGTGGCACGCGACGGAGGTGCGCCTCTGGATTCATTTCGGGTCGTGGGTGTCGTCCCTGACGGAGCGGGTGGTTAAGCGATGTATGCCCTGGCCGAGCCTGCGGTGACGGGACGCGACGGTCGCTATTTTGTCCGTGTAGAGCAGCTCGCCGGCGTGTTCGCGCCCGACTCTGTCTTGCTGGCAGTGTCTGCAAGGTCACTCAGGATGATGGATCGTCTGCCCGATGGATCGTCGCGTTTTGTTCGTCGTGACGTGTGGGCGAAGTTCGGGAAGCCCCCAGCCCAACCGACCGGGTTGTCCGTCGATATCGTGGTTCCGCTCACGCCACAGTCGCGCTGATCTCGACTACGATCATCGGGCCGGTTGTACCGGAACGCCATGCAAATACTCGCGCGATCCTGACCTGGCGTAACCGTTCTCCAGCACGACGAACGTCGCCGGATCGGCGTCGGGCAACGGTATCGTCCGAGCTTCACCGGTTTGCGGCACGACATCCATGACGATGCGTGTGAAGAACACGTGGGTGCGATCCTTGGAGTAGTGGTAGTCGACGGGACAATGGTCGGCCCGTCGCTGTTGGGGTGGGGCTTTGGCCCCTGATCGCGCCAACGGTCGGAGTCATGACGCGGCAAGCCGCACCGTGAAAAACCGCCCACCTTGGTGGCGTTGCCCCTCAAAATCTGCCGGCGCGACTGGAATACCGGCTTCCAAGGCCAAGGGATAAAACCTCCCGTACGACTCTCTGTCAAAGCCGTAGGCCGCACCCAAGTGCAGGCCTCGTACGATTTCGCCGAAGCGCGTCTTCCTCACGGTCGCCTTGACCGCGCTGTGAGGATCAATCTCGGCCACGTACTCTTCCATCGTCCTGCTCGATCCCGACACGACGCAGGCATCCACGTCAGTGCACACCACCTGGCCCAGCGATAGGTACGCGAAGTATCCAATCACCTTCGTGTCACGGTCAGCCATACGTTTCCGTCACGACTCCTTGTCCGTCCAACGCCGAGCATCACGTGCGCGCGAACACATAAAATGGCGACGGCGCAGCCGCCGCCTACAATAGCTCGCGTGTCTGGTGCACGCAACGTTAGCTGGCGTGGTGCGCGGAGTCATCGGCGCTTCCTTTCGGCCCCTCGACGAGCTATGCTCGGCCCAACACGGAGCGTTCTCGACATGCCGACCATCAGGGGGATTCCCGGCCCCTACCGGTTCTACTTCTATAGCTTCGACTGCAACGAGCCCATCCACGTACATGTGCGGCGGGAGCGTGCGACCTGCAAGTTCTGGATGGACCCCGTGGCGCTGGCGGCGGTCTCGGGTTTTCCTGCCCGGGAGCTTACGCGAATTCGCGGTGTTATCTTGGAACATCGGCTTCTCATCCTGGAGGCATGGCGTGAGCACTGCGGCTCGACCAACTAGCGATTCACGGGCTCGCGCCGTGGAGGTCACGAGCGATGAGATCGTCGCGCATCTCGCGGACGGCCGCACGATCAGCGTGCCGCTCGCTTGGTCATGGCGGCTCTCCGACGCCACCTCGGAGCAGCGGCAGCGATATGAGCTGATCGGTGACGGCGAAGGGATTCACTGGCCCGACGTGGATGAGGACATCAGCGTACGCGGCATGCTCGAGGGGATCCCGGCGCGTCGACCGAGGTGAGGTGAGGGGATGAGAGACCATGCGTACCGCCGTCATCAGCTGGCTCGGATAAAGCGGCGCGTCGTGGACTACTACGGCGGTGTCCATCGGGGACCGCCTCACCGGTCGCTGGCTTGCGCGCACATCGACGCCGTGCTCTCGTTGGATGTGCGAGAATCTGCGGCGTTGGCAACGCGATGTCACGCTCCAAAAGAGCGGAGCCGGTTCGTCCAGCTAACGCCGCGTTCTGCTGCAAAGGCTCCCATAAATTAGCGTGAACGGAGCCGCGCGGAGCGCGGCGCAGTTACCCAGCGCACCTCACCGCCTTTGACTGCAGCAACGCCCGTTAGACGTCACGCGCACAGATGATCTCCCTCATTCCGGAATTCCGGCCTTTCTCGCCTTGGCCCTGAGGTAGTTAACGAATGCAGAGCAAGCAACCAACATGTAACGCGCATCCTCGACATCAATTGTGCTTGCTTCAAGCATCGCATGTCTGATCCCACCAGCATCACTCGTATAGCCGTAGAGAGCTCGGAAACCTTTGTCTAATGCAGGATGAATGTCCACCTTACCGTCGAGCGCTTTCAGGGCTTTCCCAAGTTCCGCCTTGGAGTCGTTGTCCAAGGACTTTGCTACTGCTTCAACTGCTGAAATCGATTCTTTAACAGAATTTCGATAATCAGGCGCCGTTCTGTCTGAAAACATATCAATTGCAGCGTCAAGGTGAGCGGACACTGCTACTTGGGTAACACTTCCGCCCTGAATTACCGCGCTGATGGCCGAAAGCTCTTCAGAGTTGGTGATCGGTATGAATTGAGTCCCCAACATCGTATAGGCGGCCATCTCACGCTTCAAATGGCGTTGACTTCGCGCTCAAGTTGTCCTTGGCCACGGGCGCTGCTCGTTCCGGTCTGTGCTACGAATTCTATGAAGTCATACACTCCATGCCACGGCGCAGCGAAGAACCATACTCGTAGTTCCTCTTGAGCACCCGAGAATCCAAACGGAAGCGCATCAAGCGTTGCCTTAAAGAAATCGCGCCAGATGGTCTTCCACAGTGGATAGAACACAGCGGAACTGAGCGTGTTTCGATGAACACCATGCGAGAAGTACAGTTCATA
Source organism: Gemmatimonadaceae bacterium (assembly GCA_031419135.1). Lineage (GTDB taxonomy): Bacteria > Gemmatimonadota > Gemmatimonadetes > Gemmatimonadales > Gemmatimonadaceae > Gemmatimonas. The sequence goes on along the minus strand of JANOKE010000750.1, from coordinate 1,281 downwards.
GAGCACATTCCACAATCCGTTGCGCAGCGGGTTGTCCATTGAATCTAGCTGGAACACAGATCGAGGCGTGCTTAGTCCAACGCGTTCGGAGAACTTCATTCTCGAATTGAAGAGGAGTTTAGTTGACGTCTAACGTGCATTGGTTGGCCGACCTAGCGCCGCTCAAACGATGTATCGCGCTCACGCTCGCCTCCGCCCTCAACCGCCGCAAGTCCATTCACCCAACCCGCTGTAGCCCACCCTCGCAATCCCGCTCCCTCCCCCAGTCGCGTGATAGGTTGCCAACCTAACGCGCCAACCCGTGCTCCCAATCCGCGCAGCCTCTCTACAGGCCCCGCATCACCCCGCGACCGCCTCCGCCTCCGCCTCCGAGCAGCACATCCAGTGGACTGCGCACACCCGATCTGCTCGAACTGGAGGAAGCATTCGAGAATGCGCGGCTTGAGTGCGCTTGGACGCCGAGTTGTCATGCGACACCGAGCTTGAAAAATCGACGAGTGTGAGCCTTGTCGCATCGCAATGAACTTCACCACAAGGGTGAAGTTCATTCGGGCCGCATTCCCCGTTTTCTGTAACTTTTCCTCTCGGTCGCGCTGGTCTCCTTGGCGTCGAAGTAGGTGAACGCGCAGGACTAGGGTTCAATACTGCCCGTTGCGAAGCCTTGACCTTTGGGCATGAGCGCGTGATACTGCGGTGTGCGCGGCGATTTCCCGATTTGACGGGCCGCGCACCAGGGCCTGTGGCCTTGTCCTTCCGTCTAAGTCGTGGCCATGACGGCCCGCGACGAGCAATCGACGCGGGCCGTTATTTGTTGCGGCCTGTAAAAGCGCACCGAACACGCATCGCGTCACGAAAATCGAAGAAACCGGCGGCTTGCCTGCAAGTCGCCCGTGGTGATTTGCCGCCGATTGCCGCCACGCAAAACAAAGCGCTAAACCGCGACCGCGCCCCGCGACGTGTGTGCTGGCGGCACTCAACCAGATGCTGGAGAGTGCCACGATGTCCGACCGTTCCCAACGTATTAGCGCCGGCAGCTACGCCGCCCACCGTCCGCTCCGCGCCGAAACTATCGCGCGGCGCACGGCATCGGGCACGAATGCCGAATCGGTTGTGCCACCACGCGCGTGGCCGGTACGTGAAGACATTCTCCCCGTTCACGATATCGTTCTGGAGTGCGGATCGCGCGTGGCAACGGTCGATGTGCACTACCGACTGGAGGGCACGCTGTCACCTGATCGCGACAACGTGGTCCTCATTGTGCATGCGCTCACCGGGACCGTA
>JANOKE010000749.1:0-2835 GCA_031419135.1 Gemmatimonadaceae bacterium | reverse complement strand
GGGTACTGCCACTGCGGTTGGGGTACTGCCACTGCGGTTGGGGTACTGCCACTGTGGTTGGGGTACCACTACTGCAGTTGCTGTACCCCCCACTGCGGTTGCTGTACCCCCACTGCGGTTGCTATACCACCCCTGCAGTGGTTGGACTGCTGTTGTCAAATTCTCCTTCCCAGCGGGCCATCACTGCTGTTGCCAGACAGTTGCCCATCAGATTGACCGACGTGCGGGCCATATCCATGATCGCGTCGACACCAAGGATGACGGCGATGCCTTCCAGCGGCAGTCCGAATTGCGCCAATGCGCCGGACAAGATGACGAGCGATGCGCGCGGCACCGCCGCGACACCCTTCGACGTCAGCATCAGGGTGAGCATCATGAGCAACTGCTGGCTGAGCGGCATGTCGATGCCCGCCGCCTGCGCGACAAAAACGGAGGCGATGGCCAGATACAGCGTGGAGCCGTCGAGGTTGAACGAGTAGCCGGTGGGCAACACGAACGAGACAATGCGTCGCGGCACGCCGAAACGCTCCATCGCCTGCATGGCCTGCGGGAATGCGGCCTCGCTGGACGCAGTGGAAAACGCAATAAGCCACGGTTCCTTGATCGCGCGCCAAAAGCGGATGACCGGGATCCGGAAGATCAATGCGATGGGAATCAGCACGAAGACCACCAATACTATCAGCGACACATACAGGGTACCCACCAGTTTCGCGAGGTTGAGCATCACGCCCAACCCGCTCTTCCCCACGGTCACGCCAATCGCGGCGCCGATTCCGATGGGCGCATACGCCATCACGATGCCCACGAACTTGAACATCAGATCGCTGAGTGACTGCAGCCAGTCCAACATCACGGTTTTCGACTTCCCTTCAACGCGCGCCAACGCCACGGCGAACAGAATCGCGAAAAACACCACCTGCAGCACTTCGTTCTTTGCCGCCGCGTCGAAAAAACTCTCTGGCACGGTATGCTCGAGCACCGAACTGAACGTCGGGGTCTTCGTCGCCATGACCTTGAACTCTTCGGTGGCGGCCGTGTCTTGCAACTGCACGCCCACTCCAGGCTTGACCAGATTGACCGCAATCAAGCCGATGGCCAGGGCCAGCGTCGTAACGACCTCAAAGTAGATGATGGAACGCAGCGCCAGTCGGCCAACCTTCTTCATGTCATCCCCGTGCCCGGCGATGCCCACCACCAGCGTGGAGAACAGCAACGGCACGATCAGCGATTTGATCATTCGCAGAAAGATGTTCGCGAATGGCTTGAGGTTGGGCGCGAAGTCGGGTGCGAGCCAGCCGATCAGGATGCCGATCACCATCGAGATCAGGATCCACTGCGAGGAAGTGATGCCGAGAAATCCGCGGCTGGCCGATGTCGGAGACGCTGCAGGGGAGTACGCCATGGTTAGCCGTGTTTCAATGGTCGAGGGGAGGCAGCACGTCGCGCGCTGCACCGGGATTGCGCAGAACCGAATGCCGGTAGCCGTACAGGAAATAGCAGGTGAGGCCGATGGTCATCCACACGCCAAACGCAATCCATGCGCTAACCGGCAGCCCTTGCATCACGAAAATGCAGGAGCCGGCACCCAGCAGCGAAACGGCCCAGAGAAATGGCACGCGAAACGGGCGCGGTCGATCGGGCTCGCGAACCCGCAGTACCAGCACACCAATGCACACCACGGCAAACGCGGCCAGCGTGCCAATGTTGGTGAGATCATAGGTGGAGGCATCGTTCATCACGAGGGCCCCGGCGGCAACCGCCACGCCCGTGATAATCGTGGTGATGTGCGGTGTGCGCGTTTTGGGATGCAGCTTCGCGGCGAACCGCGGCAGGAGGCCGTCGCGCGCCATCGCATAAAAAATGCGTGGCTGTCCGTACTGGAAAACCAGCAACACGGCGGTCATGGACACCACCGCGCCTGCCGCAACGATCCAGCTGGCGGTGGAAAGGCCCGCGAGCTCCAGTGCCCGCGCCAGGGGATCACTCGCCCGTAACTGCTCGTACGGCACCAGACCCGTGGCCACAAAACCCACGACAATGTAGATCAGCGTGCAAATCGCCAAGCCTCCTAATATGCCGATCGGCAGGTTGCGTTGTGGGTTCTTGGTTTCCTCGCCGGCCGTGGAGATCGCGTCAAACCCGATGTACGCGAAAAACACGATCGCGGCGCCTTGATGGATGCCGCGAAATCCATTTGGTGCGAATGGTGTGTAATTCTCAGAATTGATGTGCAGCGCACCCACACCCACGAACAGCGCCAGCACGAGCAGCTTGATCACGACCATGACGTTGTTGACGCGCATGCTTTCCTTCACACCCTGGAGCAGCAAGACCGTCACGGCCGCCACAATCGCAAACGCCGGCACGTTGAGCAGAATGGGCACGCCTGCCACGCGCGGGGCATTCTGCATCAGCGCGACCATCGCCGGATCACCACTGGCCTTGACCGCCCAATATCCGTGCGTAAGCCAGCCGGGCATGGTGACGCCAAACCCCGACATCACGGACACGAAGTAGCCGCTCCAACCGATCGCGACCGCGATGTTGCCAACGGCATATTCAAGGATGAGCGCCCAGCCAACGATCCACGCGACAATCTCGCCGAGCGTGGCGTACGAGTACGCGTACGCGCTGCCGGCCTGCGGAATCATCGAGGCCAGTTCGGCGTAACAGAGTGCGGCCAGTCCGCATACCGCACCCAACAGCAGGAATGACAGCACCAGCGCGGGTCCCGCGCCATATCGCACGATGGTGCCGTCGGCCAGCACCTCACCGGCGGCGGCGGTGCCCAGAGAGGAGAAAATTCCCGCGCCAATCACGGCGCCGATGGCCAAC
>JANOKE010000748.1:0-6786 GCA_031419135.1 Gemmatimonadaceae bacterium | reverse complement strand
TCTGGCGAGATGTCCCAGCCCATGTAGTTCGCCGCGGGGATCGGCAGCGTGTCTACCTGTCCGTACCGATTGAGCCACGCGAGCTTGCCGATGCTGGGATCACCGCCCGGCACGAACACGATGGTCCCGTCCATCGCGAGTGCGAAATCTGCGGCGGCGTTGAGATCGCCGCGCACGCCAATCACTGCAGGCGACGGCTCCGACGTGAGCCGACCGGCCGCAACGTCCACGGTCGCAGTCATGAGGACGTCGCCGTTGAGCCACACCAAACGGTCACCGGCGAGACGTGGCGCGCTCCCCGTAACGAAACGCGCGGCAGGCTCCATCGACGCGTTCGCTCCAAGCCGCTGGAGTCGACTGAATACGCCGGACGTCAAGTTAACCGCGCCGAGATAAGAGTTGAGTCCACGCTCGACGCCGAGCAGGTACTGGTCGCCGGGCACGACGGCGGGAAAAGCGATCGAACTAACCGACCCGTCGGCATTGACCGCCGGTCTTGCGATCGCCTGCGTCACGCCGGACGACGACACGATGAACCCCCCGAGATACTGCGTCATGTAGACGATGCGTCCGTCGGAGAGGAATGCCGCGCCGTTCGGCTCCTTGATGTCACGCTGCACCACGCGCGACTCACCCGTCGCGAGCGAGAGCGTGCGCAGTTCGCTGCCGGAGAAATAGCCAACGGTCGCTCCGTCAACCGAGAAGAACGGCGCGAAGGCGCCATTGGTACCGGCGAGTACGCGCACGGTGTACGCATCGACGTCGCGCACAGCAAGCCGCACGCCGCTTGGTCCTGTGGCGACCCACGCGACACGGCGACCGTCAGGGCTGATCGCCACGGAACCATGCCCGCCCGGCGACTCGCGACCGCCCTGGAACGCTACACGCGCCGAGTCGGGGAGGGCGATCGAGAAAGCGCGCGCGGACTCCACCGCGGAGGATCGCTGCGGAGCAAACCGTCGCACTGCAACACCGAGTGCGAGCGTCGCCGCGCCCGCCGCGATGACTCGCCAGTACGATACGGACGCACGCGGGGCGCGTCGCGACGCAGCAGAGCGCGGCCCGGTTGCCCCGTCACGCAGCGCCGTCACGAACTCCGCCGCGCTCGAGAACCGATCGGCCGGCAGCTTCTCCAGCGCGCGCATCACTGCGCTCTCCACTGATTCCGGCACCGCCTTGCGCTGCTGCGCCAGACCACGCGGCTCCTCCGTGAGCACGCGGGCAACAATCGCCTGCACACTCGGTCCGTAAACGGCGCCTCGCCCACGAGCATCTCGTACGTCACCGCACCGAGCGCATAAATGTCGCTGCGCAAGTCAATGACCTTTTCGCCCATCGCCTGCTCGGGACTCATGTACTGCGGCGTACCGAGCGAGAGTCCGGTTTGCGTCATGCGCTGGCCACCGGCGCTTTGCACGGCGAGCGCAATGCCAAAGTCGGCGACCAGCGCGTGTCCGCCCTGCAGCAGAATGTTCTCGGGCTTGATGTCGCGATGGATGATGCCGAGCGCGTGTGCCGCGCCGAGTGCGTCGGCCACTTCGCGGGCGATCAGGAGCGCGTCGTCGATCGGCAACTGCCGTTCGCGCTGCAGGCGCGCGCGTAGCGTCTCGCCGGTCACGAGCGGCATCACGTAGTACAACAACCCGTCCGCATCACCGCTATCGAGCAGCGGAAGAATGTGCGGGTGTTGCAGCTTGGCAGTGGTCTTGATCTCGCTTAAGAACCGCTCGCCGCCGAGCGCGGCGCCAAGATCGGGATGCAGCACCTTGATGGCGACATCGCGGTCGTGCTTGAGGTCGTGCGCGAGATACACCGTGGCCATGCCGCCGGCGCCAAGTTCGCGCTCGATGGTGTAGCGGTCGGCGAGGGCGAACCCAAGGCGGTCGACCGAGCCGCTCACGTTTCCAGTTCCCGAAGGAAGATGTCGGCACTGACAAGACGCACGCCGTCATCCGTGCGTCGATCCAATCCCGACTGCTGGATCACTTGCACCGCGTCGACCTCCGGGAACTTCCGCCGAAGGTACAGCAGGTGCGGACTCACCTGGCGGTCCGCGACCTTGCACTCGACGAAGCGAATAGGCGACCCATCCCGTAACTGCACGAAGTCCACTTCGCGTCCCTCAACATCGCGAAAGAAACGCAACTCAGCGTCGATCCCCTCAACATCTTCCTGCCAGTGGCACTCCTTCAGGAGGTGGAACGCCACAAGGTTTTCGAACCGCGCCCCGGGGTCCGCGATCGCGGTCCAGTCGTAGTGATAGTGTTTGCGACTCTTCTTGACGGCCTTGATGCGTGGTGGGCCGAACGGGAGCAGTCGGAAGATGAACATCAGCCGTTCGAAAATGTCGAGCCATCGTTCCACCGTACGATGCGCCACCCGCAGGTCCTCGCGCAGCGCGTTGATCGACAGGGTCGACCCGACCAATGCGGGGAGCCGCGTGGCGAGGAGTTCGAGCGTGCCCAGTTCATCGACGCGCTCCAGCGTGGCGACATCCTCGCGGACCAGCCGGGTGCGATAGCTCCGTGACCAGCGCCGTGCTTGCGTGCGATCACCGCCAAGCAGCGGCTCCGGGAACGGCCCGAGTGCCAGCAGGTCCGCGACCACCGCCCCACTTTCGCGCACTGAGAGCGGATGCAGCCGCAAGTGGTGATAACGCCCCTGCAGCGAGTCACCGCCGCGACGATACAAGTCCAACCGCGCGCTGCCGGTTACCAGGAGACGCAACTCAGAGTGGTGTACGTCGAAGAGCCCTTTCACGAAGTTGCGCCATCGCGAGTACTTGTGCAGTTCGTCAAACACGACGAGCCCTCGGAGGGGGAAGTCGCGTTCCAGAATGCGCGTGCGCGATTCGTCGTCGTCCCAGTTGACGTAGCGGCGTCGCGCGTCAGCGGACCTGCCAAGGAGCGCGCGCGCGAGCGTCGTCTTTCCCGATTGGCGAGGGCCCGAGAGAAGCACCAGCTTGCGCGCGAGGTCGGCGCGAATCTGAGGGGCCAGGGCACGGGCGAGCATGTCAGGAATCTACAGCGCCCAACGTCAGGCGTCCAACATTTTCACCACTATGTGAAATTATCGGATTATTGCCGTGGCGAGCTCACGTCGGCATCACGTTCGCATGGCCACTTCCACCTTGGCCCGCAACTCGATCACCCAGTTCTCGACCTTGACGGTTTCCATAAGCCACCGTCGACGCGGATTCGCTTTGGGGCCCTCGAGCCCCGGGAGCAGGACCAAATCGATGAACGGCATGACGTAGAAGCGCCCAACGCCGGAGTCTCGTGCGATCGGACGTGGCCGTCACGCTCTCAGGAAAACCGCCGCGAAGCCAGAGCGTGGCGACGGCTATGTCGGTGCCGCTGAAACCCGGCGTTACTGTACAAACCGGCCGGGCTAATCGAGATCGAGAAACTCTCGTAGCGCTGCGCGGATGTGGGCCTGAAGGGCCTCGGGAAGCTTTCCCAGGTCTTTCCGGAACAGTGCGTTGTCCCAAGCGAGCAGTTGGTCAATGAGGGCGTCATTATCGTGCGTCAAGCCGCACGCGCCGGCGGGCACACGAACGCGGAGCGGGAATGCGTCGCCTGGGACCGTGCGGGTCGTAAGCGGGACGATCACCGTGCTCGGATGTCCGGCTTGCCCAAACTCGCTTGGCTGAATGGCGACGCACGGGCGTTGCTTCCCCGGCTTGGTACCGACGCGGGGCTGCAGATCCACGACGTACAAGTGCCATCGTTGCGGGGGGCCGTCAAGCATGGACTACTCGATCAACGCGAGCCGATTGTGTTTGTGAAAGTCGCGCAGGGCGCGACGGCTTTCGCCGCCGACGAGTCGGACGGCGCGCTCCCATCGTCGTGCGCGCTCCGCGCGCTCCGCCGCTCGTTCGAGCAAGTCGAGCCCGGCGCGAACGACGTCCACCTTGGTTCGCGCGCCGATCCGCTTCTTCAGCGATTCAATGCGCCGCGCATCGTCTTCCTGCAGCATGAGGGGAACACCCATGGCACAATCTCCCGAGTATAGTTCAGTATCTATTGTCGAATATATCTGCTGCGGTCGCACGGTGGCAAGGCGCGCGTACTGACAGCGTTGCACCGGGGCGTCATCGCCGAACACGTCGCGCACCGCAACGCGAACCCCGAGCGCCGTCCATCACCACCAGCAAGCCCGTGGGCGCGCGAAAGCCGCGCTCGATCAGGTTTCCATTATAGGTACGAGTGTACCCATAGCGGATACACTCTTGCAGGCAGGACTTCACTCGGGAATTCGAGGGGAGGCACGCTCGGTGCCCGGAGCGCTGCGCTTACGGCTTCAGCGCTTCGGGACCCTTCGGATCAGTTGAATCCTCGGCGGTCATCGAGCCGAGGTAGCCAGGCAATTCGACACCCGCAATGTCGCGCAGCACCTGCATCATCGGTGGCATCGTGCGCGCCATGTTTTGCAGGAAGCCAGCCGTGCCGCCACCTGGAGCGCCGGAATCCCACACGACGATCTTATCGAACTTGATGTTGGAGATCGCCTTGGCTGAGGTCTCTGCCAGCGTGTCGAGATGCTCGACCATCAGCAACTGAAACGCTTCCTTTGCCCCGCCAGCGGCAGCCACCAGTTCCTTCATGGCTTCGGCCTTCTTGGACATGATCTCGTACTGTCCGCGCGCTTCGGCTTCAAGCTTCACGTAGATCGACTGCGCTTCGGCGTTTGCCTGGATAAGTCGGCTCTCGGCCGCTGCTTGCGCCTCGACGATCGTGCGAGCCTTTTCGGCGCGCGCGGGACCTTCAAGTTCCGCGCGCTGTTCGGCTTCCACACGTTCCAGCAATGCCATCGCTGCTTTCGCCATCGCACGATTCTGCGATTCCTGCACCGACGCCTCGGCTTCTCTCTTGCGCGTCTCCGACATCTGATAGGCTTCCGACTCGCGTACCTGCAGCGTGGCGCGACTCGCCGCCACCAGCGCCAATGAGGTTGCTTCGCCTTCAATCGCCTTCGCTTCGTTGTCGGCAATGGAGACGCGGCGCTCACGATCAGCGTTCTTGATTTGTGCGTCGCGCTCGAAGGCTGCCTTTTGCTCGCCTACGGTCTGCTCCTTGTGCACTTCAGCAACGCGCACGAGCTTGTCGCGTTCTGCCTCTCGGGTGCCAATCTCCTGCACCTTCCGCGCGAGGGCCACGGCTACCGCACGATCCCGCTCGGCGTCGGCCACGCGCACTTCACCCAACTTTTCCTGATCGGCCACGTCACCACGCGCCTGTTGCACCGCCATCGCCGCAGCCTTCTTGCCGATGGCTTCGATGTAGCCCGAATCGTCTCGCAAGTCGGTGATGTTCACGTTGATGAGCACCAACCCGATCTTCCGCAGTTCCGGCTCCAGCGACGTTTGGATGCGATGCAGGAAACCTTCGCGGTCACGGTTGATCTCCTCGATGCTCATCGAGGCGATCACCTGTCGCAGTTGACCGAAAATGATATCCTGCGCTTGCCGCTTTACCTGGTCGTGCAGCAAACCAAGAAGCCGAATGGCGGCGTTCTGACGTACCGCCTCTTCCGTCCCAACCGCGACGGTGAACACGCTGGGAACCGCGACGCGAATGTTTTCGAGCGACAACGCGTCCTTGAGCGGAATGTCGATCTGGATCGGTTCGAGTGACAGGTACGCGTATTCCTGGATCACGGGCCACACAAACGTGCCGCCGCCAGAGATGCACCGTGCCGCACCTTCGCCACCCACCCGTCCGCTGATCACCAGCACTTTGTTGGCGGGGCAGCGTTTGTACCGCGCAACGAACAACATTGCCATGCCGACAAGCAGCGCCAGGCCCAGCGCCGCCCCAATACCGATGAAACCGGCGCCGGACAGCGCATCGGTCAACGAAGCGTCCTGCAACAGCATGCTAGGCATCACCATCTCCTTGCTCGAGAATTCGGGGTTGTAGTGCGACAATGACTGTCGACGGGGCAATCGTATCGATGACCAGCACCTGCGCACCGGTGGCAATCGCATCATCCGGTGTCATCGCGTCCAGCTCCATCAAGCGGCCTTGCAGCGTGATGTGAATTTTGCCGGTGCCTTCGCGACCGGCCGGAATGCCGAGATAAACCTCGCCGGAGTTTCCAACGGTCTCAGCAATCCGGAATGAGCGGTCGCTCTCCAGTCGAAGCATGCTGCGCATGGCAATCGCCGTTGCGACGGCGGCGATAGCGCCGACAACGAGGCCGACCAGCGGCGCGGCCAGCGATGGCAATCCGAACGCAAGTCCGGCCAAAGCGCCCACACCGAAGAATGCGACGCCAGCCGACAGCGAACGCACACTGAACAGCTGCAAGCCCTCGCTGAGCTCGCCATGGCCGAACGTGTGGTGTGGTGCGTCGTGGTGCAGCCCGAGAATCGAGGCGCCGAACTGGAGCACGACAACGCCACCTCCCACCAGCAGACAGACCCAATAGAGCGACGTCATTTCCAGAGGCACGAGTGCTCGAGTAGAGGGACGAGGGACTTCCTGCAGACCGTATTGTCGCACCTCGCGTGCCTGAGGGTAAGATTGGGTTGGACCCAGGCCCGGAGCCCTTGTGAGGATCGTTCGCAATCCACGCCGCGTACCTGAGGCCCGTCAAGTCGTGGCGTTGGGATGTCTGGCGGTGTTGATGTTCACGCCAGCGACTGGCGCCACACAGCAGGCCAGGCTCCCCACGCGCCTATCCGACGCCGAGTACTGGACGCTGCTGTCAGATATCTCGGAGCGCGGCGGTTATTTTCGGATCACCGACAACTACACGTCCAACGAACCCGAAATCGGTCGG
>JANOKE010000747.1:0-10154 GCA_031419135.1 Gemmatimonadaceae bacterium | reverse complement strand
GCAGCGAATTCAGGCCACGATCGAGCTCGCACGGGCACTGGCGCCGCAGTTCATGCTCGACACCGCATTGTTCCCACGCGGCCCGAAAGTCGTGATGCATGTAGGTGGCATGTCGCCGCGCCCCGGCGGATACGACGTACGCGCTGCCGTGGAACGGTTGATCGATGCACTCGCGCAACTTGATACCACCGGTGTCGATCTGCTGCTCGAGAATCTTCCGCCATATCCGTGGTACTTCGGTGGACGCTGGTTTGGGCACATCATCTGCGACGTCGACAACACCGTGGAATTGTGCCAGCGATCGGGGCTGGGGCTCTGCTTCGATACGTCACACGCCGCCCTCGAATGCGCGCGGAGCGGAGCAAGTCTGTTGGAATTCGCCGAACGGATCGCGCCGTATGTGCGGCATTTGCACGTATCCGATGGCGCCGGTACGTCGGGCGAAGGACTGCAGATCGGTGAAGGGAGCGTCAACTTCGTGGAATTGCTCCGCGTGCTCATCCCCACCGGGGCGACGATGATCCCGGAGATCTGGATGGGGCATCATGAAACGGGCGAGGGCTTTCGTGTGGCGCTCGCCCATCTCACCGATGTGTACTGGGCGATGTCGGCCGCGCAGCGTGAAACCGATGCGCTGGCGCATCCCGAGCTTGCAGCGCTCACGATCACAGCCGATGCGACGCTCTTCAGCGCCCTGCGGGTGATCGATGAGAATCGCATGGGTATCGTATTCGTGATCGACGATCGGCGGCGGGTGGTTGGTGTATTGACCGACGGGGACATCCGCCACGCCGTTGTACGCGGCCTTGGCCTGCATGCGCCTGTTCACGAGGTCATGACGCGTCGCTACGCGTTTGGCGAAGTGGGCATGACGCCTGCCGAACTCGAATCGCGACTGCCTGGACGCACGCGTGTGATGCCAATACTCGATGCCGAAAAACGCTTGGTTGATTTTGCCAGCGGTGCTTACCTCCCGCAGCTTACAGTCGCCCCGTGAAACTATCCGACTGGTTGTTCCAGCGTCTCGTTGAACTTGGTGTCACGCATGTGTTCCAGGTGACGGGCGGAGGTGCGATGCACCTCAATGACTCGCTGGGGCAGTGCGCCGGGCTGACCTACATCTGTGCGGTGCACGAACAGTCTGCCGCCATGGCGGCCGAGTCGTACGCGAAAGTTCGCGAGGATCTCGGCGTGTGCCTCGTCACTACGGGGCCTGGTGGCACGAATGCCTTGACCGGCGTTGCGGGGGCCTGGCTGGACTCCACGCCGATGCTGGTGATTTCGGGACAGGTCAAGCGTGCTGACCTCAAGGGCACCACCGGCGTGCGACAGATGGGTGTGCAGGAAGTCGACATCGTGGCCATGGCGGCCCCGATCACGAAGTACGCGGTCACGGTGCTCGATCCTCAGGATATCCGGTACCACCTGGAACAGGCTGTGCATCTGGCGCGCACCGGACGACCGGGTCCCGTATGGCTGGATATCCCGCTTGATGTGCAGGGCGCGATGATTGAGCCGGCGGCGTTGCGCGGCTATCACGACGGCGAAATCATGCCAGGTGGGCAATGCGATATCGAAGCCGCAAGCGCGGCGGCGTCGCACGTGCTTGCACTGCTGCACGCCGCCGAACGGCCAGTGCTTCTGGTTGGCAACGGCGTACGCCTTGGGCATGCACGCGCTGAACTGCGCGCGCTCATCGATGCGTTGCGAATTCCCGTTCTCACCACCTGGCCGGCGCACGATATGCTGCCCGACGATCATCCATTGATGATGGGACGCCCCGGGCCCGTCGCTCCGCGCGGCGCAAACTTCACGCTGCAGAACGCCGACTTCGTGCTCAGTCTCGGTGCGCGACTCGACCTGGTCGTGACTGGCTACGCCCCGCAGCACTTTGCACGCGGTGCCAACAAGGTGATGGTAGACATCGATCCCGCGGAACTGGCGAAGCTCGATGGGTACGTGATACCGGTGTGTTGCGATGTACGCATCTTTCTGCAGACACTGTTACCCCTCGCACTTGCCGCACCGGTCCGCGAACGCGCACCGTGGGACGCGCGCTGCCTCGCGTGGAAATCCGCGTATCCGGTGGTGCGGCCGGAGTATCGTGGGCTCGACCACGGTGTGAGCACGTACGTGCTCGCTGAAGCGATCTCGCGCGCGTCGGCGCCATCCGATGTGATCGTGTCCGGCAGCTCGGGGGCGGGTATCGAGATTTTCTGTCTGGCGACAACACTGGTGGAAGGCCAGCGCCTCTTTCTCACCACGGCGCTTGGCGCGATGGGAAACGGATTGCCGGGGGTGATCGGTGCTTGCATCGCGCATGGCAGGCGCCGCACGATCGTGGTTGATGGCGATGGCGGCATTCAATTGAATATCCAGGAGCTCGAAGTTATTCGCCGCCTGCAGTTGCCGGTGAAGATGTTTGTGTTGAACAACGACGGCTACGCGTCGATCCGTACGTCGCAGATGCGCTATTTCGGGCGCCTGGCCGGCGCCGATGCCAGCAGTGGCGTGACGCAGCCTGCGCTCGGGGGAATTGCCGCGGCCTTCGGCATTCCATATGCCCGGCTGTTTTCCGATCACGATCTGGCAGCGCAGGTTCGCGCGCTGCTGGACACCGATGGACCGATGCTGATTGAGGTCATCACCCCCCGCGAGGAGCCGCGCGCGCCAAGTTTGAGTTCGGCGCGCCGCCCCGATGGGTCGATGGTCTCACGCCCCCTGGAAGATCTGTGGCCGTTCCTCCCGCGCGATGAGTTCGCGGCAAACATGATCGTCCCGCCACTCCCCGAATGACATGCGCGTGCTCATTGCGGGCCTTGGTGCGATTGGCCAACGACACGCTCGCAATCTTCGCACCCTGGTTCCTGGCGTGGAACTGCTGGCCTATCGTCGTCGCGGACTTAAACACGTGATTACGCCAGACCTCGACAGCGATGCCGACCAGGATGTTGAGTTGGCACTCGGAATTACCTCGTACACCGATCTGGATCGCGCCCTGGCGACCCGCCCCGACGCGGTGTTTGTCTGCACGCCCAGCAGCGAGCACGTGCACGTTGCGCGTCGCGCCGTGCACGCGGGCTGCCATATCTACCTCGAAAAGCCGGTGTCGCACACCATGGACGGTGTGCTCGAGCTGCAGCAGGCTGTTGGGGATAGCGGCGTGGTGGCGATGGTTGGCTGTCAATGGCGATTTCATCCGTTGGTGGAGCGCACGCGTGCACTCCTGGCCGGTGGGCAACTCGGCGTCGTTCAGCATGTGATCATCGAATACGCGGAATATCTCCCTGCGTGGCATCCATATGAGGACTATCGCCAGTCGTACGCCGCGCGCGCTGAATTGGGCGGTGGCGTCGTGCTGACACACATCCACGACTATGATCTGGCCTGGTGGTTGTGCGGAGCGCCAACCTCCGTGATGGCGACCGGAGGCACAACAGGTCTGCTGGATGTGGATGTCGAGGATACCGTGGTCGCTGAACTTTCAGTGGCCAGCGGCGTGGTCACGGTGCAACAAACGTTTGCGTCGAGGGACACCGTTCGCCGGTTCACCGTGCGGGGTTCCGAGGCGAGCCTGCACGTCGATCTCATCACCGGGACGCTGCGTACGGAACCGGAATCGATCGACCTCATGCAACTGCGCGACGTTGACCGCAATCAGATGTTTCTGTCGGCGGTGGCGCACTTTCTTGCCTGCATCCGGTCACACGAGTTGCCGCGCACTTCGCTGGCTGATGGTATTTCCGTGCTTCGCGTGGCGCTGGCGGTGAAGGAGTCGTTGCGCACGGGACACCGCGTGGTTTTCCAATGACGGAGTGTTCATCATGACACACACGCCTTCGAGCGGTCCTGATTTCTTGCTGACGGGGCGAGTGGCGATCGTAACCGGCGGTGCGGGATTGCTCGGCGTTCGTCACGCGGAAGCAATCGCGTCGGCCGGTGGCATTCCGGTGATTGCCGACATCGACGGTGCGGCCGCTATGGCCGCCGCCGAACGTATCGCGTCCGCGTACGGCGTGTCGGCGCTGGGTGTTGCGGTGGACATCACGCAGGAGCCGTCGGTGACGCAGCTGCGTGATCGAGTGCTCGATACGTATGGTCGCATTGACGTGCTCGTGAACAACGCGGCGAACAACCCCAGAGTGGAGCAGCCCAACGCCAGTTTTGCGCGGCTCGAGCACTTTCCCCTCTCACAGTGGCACGACGATGTTGCCGTTGGTCTGACCGGGGCATTCCTGTGTGCGCGCATTCTGGGTGCGGTGATGGCCAACGCGCGGCGGGGAGTCATCGTGAACATCTCGTCTGAATACGGCATGATCGCGCCCGATCAGCGACTGTATCGCGAAGGGGGACGGCATGAAAGCGAACAGCCCGTCAAGCCGGTGAGCTACACCGTCGTCAAGGCAGGCTTGCACGGCCTGACGATCTATCTGGCCACCTATTGGGCCGATCGGGGTGTTCGTGCAAACACCATCACGTTGGGTGGAGTGGAGAATGGACAGCCGTCGGCATTTCTCGAGCGGGCGGTAAGCAGGATCCCCCTGCAGCGCATGGCCCAGCCCCACGAGTTTCAGGGCGCGTTGGTATATCTCTGCTCCGACGCCGCGGCCTTCGTGACAGGTGCAAACCTTGTCGTGGATGGCGGGAAGAGCGTGTGGTGACCGAGGCTGAATTGCTGCAGGCGCTGGACGCGCTCCTTGACGAGTCGGTTGAGGCACGCGCGGCCGCGGCGCGTGCCGCATTTGATCGCGTTGCAGGCCCGCAGCGTGACCGGGTTGTCTTGCTGGGAGCCGGCGGATGCGGTCAGCGAGCCCTCGCGGGCATGCGTCACGCCGGCGCGGCGCCGCTGGCGTTTGCCGACAACAACCCCGCGCGACACGGCAGCACGATTGACAGTATCCCGGTGCTGTCTCCGGCCCACGCGGCGGCGATGTACGGCGACAGTGCCGTGTTCGTGGTCACGATCTGGGGGGCGAACAGTCCGCATCGGTTTGCGCATTCGTGCGAACAGCTCAAGGCCCTGGGCTGTGAAAACGTGATCTCGTTCCCGTTGCTTTTCTGGAAGTACTCCAACGGCACCTTGCCACACTATCTCCAGGATTGGCCGGAACAGGTGATAAAGGCGCGCGAGGCGGTGCGCGCCGGCGCGCGGTTGTGGGCCGACGATGCCTCACGTGTTGAGTACCTGGCGCAGGTTCGCTTTCGGTTGCACGCGGACTTCGATGGCCTCACCCACCCGGTGGCGCATCCTCAGTACTTTCCCGATGATCTGTACGCATGGCGTGCGGATGAATGGATTGTGGACGGCGGCGCGTACGACGGTGATACGCTACGCGTGCTGCTGCAGCGGCAGTTGCCTTTCGGACATGTGTGTGCCTGCGAGCCCGATCCGGTGAACTTCGCGAAGCTGGAGGCCATGGTGGCAGAAATGCCGGACAGCGTTCGCGCGTGCATCTCGCTGCACGAAGTGGCGTTGGCATCGGCAAGTGGAATGCTGCACCTCGACGCACGCGCCGACGCGTCAAGCAACACGCTATCGTGGGCCGGAAACGACACAGTGGCGGTTGTTGCCGAGCCGTTGGACCGGTTGCTGGCTGGCGCAGTGCCCACGTTTATCAAGCTCGATATCGAAGGCGCCGAGCCCGATGCGCTGCGTGGTGCGCGGGACACGATTGTCACACATGGGCCCGTGCTCGCTATCTGCGTGTACCACGTGCAAGATCATCTGTGGTCGATCCCGTTGATGCTGAAGTCATGGCGCGACGACTACGCGTTCTATCTGCGACCGCACAACGAGGAAGGATGGGATCTGGTGTGCTACGCGGTGCCCCAGTCGAGACGGATCACTCACGTTGGACGGATTGCATCATGAATGCCACCGGGTCACCAAAACGCATCAGCATTGTGACGCCCTGTTTCGGAGAGGAGAACAATATCCGCGAAATGGCGGTTGCGATCCGCGCCGAAATGACCAAGCATCCGGCCTATGAATATGAGCACATCTTCATTGACAACGGGTCCACCGATCGCAGTCCGGACATTCTTCGTGCACTCGCCTCGGAAGACCCCCGGATCAAAGTGATTCTCAACGCCCGCAACTTCGGCCAGGTTCGATCGGGGTACCACGCCCTGCTGCAGGCGAACGGCGACGCCGTGATTGGCTTGGCGTGCGACTTTCAGGATCCGCCGGAACTCATCTCCGCGTTCCTGGCCGCATGGGAAGCCGGTGCACGCATTGTACTCGGCGTCAAGGAAACCGCCGCCGAGTCGGCGCTCTTTTTTGGCCTGCGCAGTCGATACTACAAACTGCTGGCGCGAATTGCCGATGTGACGGTGGTGGAGCATGCCACGGGCTTTGGCCTGTACGACCGAACGGTGGTGGACGATCTGCGACGCATTGACGATCCGTATCCGTATTTTCGCGGTCTGCTGGCGGAGATCGGGCATACGCCGGCGATTGTGCGCTACAATCAGCCGCTCCGCGTGCGCGGCGTTACCTCGCAGAACTTCTGGACCCTGTACGACATGGCATTGCTCGGCATCGTCAATCATTCGAAGGTGCCGCTGCGTCTGGCCACGATCGCCGGCTTCGCAACCGCGTTGATGAGTCTTCTGGCCGGTTGCGGGTATCTGGTTTACAAGTTGCTGTTCTGGAACCAGTTCAGCGTTGGCATTGCGCCGCTGGTGATCGGCATCTTTTTTCTGTCATCGGTTCAACTCGTGTTCATCGGCATGCTTGGTGAGTATCTCGGTGCGGTCTGGACGCAGGTGCGTCGGCATCCCCATGTATTTGAACGGGAACGTCTCAATTTCTAGCGTTGCGCTCGGGGAAACCCAGCGCGACGCGAGCTTCCAGGAGTCCTGAACAGCATGACATCGGCGTCGATACGAGTGGCAATTCTGGCGGGGGGTTTCGGCACCCGGCTGGGCGAAGAAACAGCGTTGCGGCCCAAGCCCATGGTGGAGATTGGCGGGCGCCCGCTGCTGTGGCATCTGATGCGCTGGTACGCTCATCACAATTGTCGGGACTTTGTGGTCGCGTTGGGCTACAAAGCTGATGTCATCAAGGATTGGTTTCTGAATTACGTTCCGCGAAACAGTTCGCTGTCGGTCGATCTGCGCACCGGTGCAACGGTGGTGCACGATGGCGAGCGACCGGATTGGCGAGTGAATTTGATCGATACCGGTCTTCATACGCAAACGGGTGGTCGGCTGAAACGGCTCCGACCCTGGATGGGCGATGGAACGTTTCTGGCCACGTATGGCGATGGACTTGCCGACGTGAATGTGCATAGCTTGCTGGAGTTCCACCGCGCGCAGCGAAGGCTGGTCACGGTAACGGCTGTGCGTCCGCCGGCCCGGTTTGGCGCCCTCGAATTGGACGGAGACAGGGTGAAAACGTTTCTGGAGAAGCCGCAATCGGGCGAAGGGTGGATCAACGGCGGGTTTTTTGCCATTGAGCCTCAAGCGCTCGAGTACATCGACGGTGACGAAACATTGTGGGAACAGGGACCGCTCGAACGATTGGCACACGACAACCAGCTGTCGGCATTCCGACACGAGGGATTTTTTCAGCCGGTGGATACCCCGCGCGACAAGCAGCTTCTGGAGCGCCTGTGGGACGAAGGACAAGCGCCGTGGCGAGTCCAGTGAGCGGCTCACCGACATTCTGGCGCGACCGCCCCGTGTTTGTTACGGGGGCGTCGGGGCTGCTGGGCGGGTGGCTGGTGCGGCAGTTGCTTGATGCCGGTGCGAGTGTCGTCGCGTTGGTACGCGACTGGGTTCCGCGAAGCTCGCTGCTTACGGAACGTCAATTGCAGTCGGTCACCGTTGTGCGCGGCGATGTGCGTGACCAGGCGCTGTTGGAGCGCGTGCTGGGCGAATACGAGATTGACACGGTTTTTCATCTGGCGGCGCAAACCATTGTTGGCGTTGCCAATCGCAATCCCGTGTCCACGCTGGATACCAATATTGGCGGCACCTGGGCGCTGTGCGAAGCGGCGCGCCGCAGCCCCCGCGTTCGGTGCGTGATTGTGGCGTCGAGCGACAAAGCCTACGGGGATCGCGATCAGCTTCCGTATTCAGAGAACGCCCCGCTTCGTGGCTTGCATCCCTACGACGTCAGCAAATCTGCCGCCGACCTGGTGGCGCAAATGTATGCGGTTACCTACAACCTGCCGGTGGCGATCACGCGATGCGGAAATTTCTACGGTGGTGGCGATCTGAATTGGAATCGCCTGGTGCCGGGCACCATTCGCTCCGCGCTTCGTGGCGAACGACCGGTGCTCCGTTCTGACGGCTCTCTCATTCGCGACTATTTCTACGTTGAGGATGGCGCGATGGCGTATCTCACGCTCGCCGAGGCGGTGCACGCCCAACCGGGCGTGCGGGGTGAAGCGTTCAATTTCTCGAATGAGTTGCAAATTGACGTCCTTACGCTGGCGAACATGATCATCAACCGAGTGAATCCCACCCTCGTTCCTGACATACGGAATGAAACGTCCCATGAGATTCGCCATCAGTCGCTGAGCGCCGAGAAGGCCCGACGGGTGTTGGGGTGGTCGCCGCGATTCGGATTGGAGGAGGGATTGGACCGCACCATCGCGTGGTATCGGGAGCACCTGCGTGACTGAGCGAGCGGCGATACTGCGACAGCAGATTCACGAACTGGTGGCCGCCTATCACGCGGAAGCATTTCCGCCGTTGGCGTTTGTGGAGGGCGAATCGACGGTGCCCGTGTCTGGCAAAGTGTTCGGTGCGGAAGAGCTGCAGTATGTGGTCGACGCCGGATTGGACTTCTGGCTCACCACCGGTCGATTTGCCCGGCAGTTCGAGCGCGGATTTGCCGCCTGGATGGGTGTTCGACACGCGACGCTGGTGAACTCCGGTTCGTCGGCCAACCTGCTGGCCGTCAGCGCGCTCACGTCCAGGACCTTGGGATCGCGCGCGCTGCAACCCGGAGATGAAATCATTACGCTGGCCGCCGGTTTCCCCACGACGGTCAATCCCATCATTCAGAATCGCTGCGTCCCGGTTTTCATTGATATCACGTTGCCGGGTTACGGTGTTGACCTGGCACTGCTGGAAGCGGCCCGCAGCGAGCGGACACGCGCCGTGATGATTGCCCACACACTCGGCAATCCCTTCGATGCGGCGGCTGTGCGGGCGTTCTGTGATCGATTCCAGCTCTGGATGATCGAAGACTGTTGCGACGCAGTGGGCGCTACGTGGGACGGCAGGAAAGTGGGAACGTTTGGCGATCTGGCGACGGTGAGTTTCTATCCGGCACACCATATCACCATGGGAGAGGGCGGCTGCGTGCTCACGTCGCAGCCGGCACTCACAACACTGGTGGAATCGTTTCGCGACTGGGGACGTGATTGCTGGTGCGAGCCGGGCAAAGACAACACCTGCGGCAAGCGATTCGGCCATCAACAGGGCGATTTGCCCTTCGGCTACGATCACAAGTACACCTACTCGCATATCGGCTACAACCTGAAGGCCACGGACTTGCAGGCCGCCGTGGGTGTCGCACAACTGGCACGTCTTGATGGGTTCATTCAGCAGCGACAATCGAATTGGCAATACTTGCGCACGCACCTCGATTCGTTGTCGGATCGATTCGAGTTCTGTGAAGCCGACGTGCAGGGCGTGGCAAGCTGGTTTGGGTTCCTCATGCGCGTGCGGGAGAGCGCTGGTTTTACGCGTGACGAGGTCATCTCACATCTGGAGCGTCGGAGAATTGCCACTCGTTTGCTGTTTGGCGGCAATTTGCTGCGACAGCCGGCGTACGTTGGTATTGCCCATCGCCAGGTGGGCACGCTGCACAACGCCGACGCGGTCATGCGCGGATCGTTTTGGCTTGGATGCCATCCCGGACTGACGCCAACCATGCTCGAGTTCGTGGTACGAACCCTTCACGAGTTCTGTCGCCAGGCACCGGGGTGACCGCCAGGCGAATCCCTGTTCGGGACCTCAACGAGATCCTGGAACATACCGCCGACGTGTGGCGTGAGTTGGATGGCGCGAGTGTGATGCTCACCGGGGTCACCGGGTTTGTCGGTACCTGGCTGCTTGAGGCATTGGCACACGCCCGACAGCACACCGGCTATCGGACGGACGCCGTGGTGCACGTGCGGAGTGTTGAACGATTT
>JANOKE010000746.1:0-1187 GCA_031419135.1 Gemmatimonadaceae bacterium | reverse complement strand
CGTAACCTCACCAATCGCTTCGCGGACCACTTCCCGGATCTTCGCCTCGTCGTCGACCACCAGCACCGTTCGGTGCGGCGCGGGGAACAGCGCCCCGATCGAAGAAGTTGCTTCAGTCATAGTTTCAAAGGTAGCGCGTCTCCCGTGGCGCGCTTTGGCTGGTGCTGGCGATGTCCTTTGCGTGCCTGTATGATCGGCGATGGTCTTTAACATCGCTGATCAGGTACTGCAATGACCCTGCCCCCGCTGAAGCGCTTCACTGCGGCCATATTGACCGCGATCACGATTGTCTGCGTCGCTCTCGCACTCTGGCTGTTCCCAAAGGCCCAGCCAACGATCGCCCTGAAGCAGGAACTCACGCGCGAATCGGCTATCGACCGCGCGCGCGCTTTCGCGATTGCCCATCAGCTCGCGGTCACCGATGCGCGCGTTGCGGTGCGATTCGAACAGAACGCTGAAACGCAAACGTTTATCGAGCTGGAGGCGGGCGGGAAGCCGGCCGTCAATGCTGAAGTCAATCGCGGTGACGTGTCACTGTTCGCGTGGGAGGTTCGCTTTTTTCGGAGCGGCGACCCACGTGAGGTGCGCATCACGCTCGCGCCGAGCGGTCGGGTGCTGGGTTTTCAAGACATCCTGGCCGACGCCGATGCACGTCCGGCACTCGACTCAACGCAAGCACTGGCGCGCGCTGACTCGGTGCGTACGGGCTGGCTTGCGCTGAGCGGAGCGGTATGGCGTCCGATTTCCATGTCCGTCAAAACCGTGCAGCCAAGCGGGCGGCTCGATCGCACCATCACCTGGGAACGTACCGATCGAAAGCTGGGTGACGCGCCGCTGCGCATCGACATCATTGTGCGCGGCGACCGCGCAGGTGGCGCGCGTCAGTATGTGAAGGTGCCCGAGCCATTCTTGAGGCGCTATGCCGAGCGGCGCGCCGACAACGACTTGTACGCATTGACTGCCAGCCTCTTCGTGCCGCTCTTCGGGGGGCTCGGCATCGCGGCCCTGGTTGGCGCGCGCAAGCGTGGAGTCGTTCGCTGGCGACCGGCGCTTATTGCCGGAGGCGTGATCGGATTGGCGCTCGCCCTCGCACAACTGAATGACATTCCGGGAAGCTACTTCGGCTACAACACGGCGCTCTCACCGACGACATTCCTCGCCCAGCAATGGCTGCTGGCGGTGGCGGC
>JANOKE010000745.1:0-5027 GCA_031419135.1 Gemmatimonadaceae bacterium | reverse complement strand
GTGGAACCAAATGCCATCTCAAGCGCTAACTTCAATAGGCACATGAGTATCTCCGTCCTGTTATTCGCGTCCTACGCCGATGCTTTCGGCACCCGCCGGTTGGATGTCCCGGTGCAGGTGCCGTGTACGGTGGGCGATGTGGTGGCAAGCATCCGACGGATGCCGGGCGGTGAGGTCTTGCCGGCGGAACCATTGGTCGCGGTCAATCACGAATGGGTTCGCGGCAACGGGACGATCGTCCAGGGAGATGAAGTGGCGGTGATCCCGCCGGTTGCCGGTGGTTAACCTCGGTCTGGCCCCCGCGTCCGATGCCAGCGCTGGCGTGCGTCACATCGCGATTGTCGAGATGCCAATCGATGTCCAGCGCTTGACCTCGCACGTTGAACATCCGGGTGTTGGTGCGGTCTCCATCTTTCTGGGGACCGTCAGAAATCTCAACGATGGCCGCGACGTGACCGGTATCGACTACGAGGCGTACCTGCCCATGGCCGAACGAGAACTGCGATCGATCGCGCGCGAAACGTGCGATGAGAGTCCAGGCCTGCGCCTGGCAATCGAGCATCGGGTTGGAGTGCTCCGGGTAGGCGACGTCAGTGTGGCCATCGCGGCGGCGCATGCCCGTCGAGCGCCGGCACTCGCCGCTTCGCAGCGCGTGATTGAGGCGCTCAAGACACGCGTGCCGATCTGGAAGCGCGAGCACTATGTCGACGGGGATCGTCGCTGGGTGGATCAGACCTCATGATTGATCAATTCGGGCGGTCCATCGAGTATTTGCGCATTTCTGTTACCGACCGCTGTAACTTCCGCTGCCAGTACTGTATGCCGCTGGAAGGGTTGCCGTGGCTCCCGAAAGCGGAGATCCTGCGCTACGAAGAAATCGCCGAAATCGTCCGCCAACTGGCGCCGCTCGGCTTGAAGCGGCTTCGCCTTACTGGCGGTGAACCGACGATCCGACCACAACTTGCGACGCTTGTACGCATGTTGCGTGAGATCCCCGGGGTCGAGGATATCTCGCTCTCCACCAACGGCGTCAAACTTCCCGAGCTGGCCGCCGAGCTGCGCGACGCGGGACTCGATCGCGTAAATATCAGCGCCGATTCCATGCGAGCGGATCGGGTGGCTGCGATCGCCCGACGCGACCTTGGCTTCGACATCGTGCGGTCAGCACTCGCGGCTGAGCAGGCGGGGTTGGCCCCGATCAAGATCAACGTCGTGGTCATGCGAGGTATCAATGACGATGAAGTGGCCGATTTCGCGGCGTTGACCACATTGCACCCTTGGCATGTGCGATTCATCGAACTGATGCCGGTTGGGGATCTCCGGGAACTCACGTGGGAGCACGTCGTGCCGAGCGATGAAGTGCTGGCGCGCGCGCGAACCATCGGAGAACTCGTGCCGGACGCGGGTCCGGCGCGAGGCAACGGACCTGCCGTCTACTGGCAGTTTCGTGATGCACCGGGCTCGATCGGCGTCATCACTCCCATGACGCACACATATTGCGAGAGTTGCAACAGGGTTCGACTCACGGCGGACGGTCGACTGCGGACCTGTCTGTTTGGCGATCACGAAGTGCTGCTGCGCGATGCGCTTCGCGCCGGTCAGCCCCTGGAATCGCTCTTCCGACAGGCGCTGGCGGACAAGCCCAAGGCGCATGATCTGCTCCAGATGCGGGTTGGCGGCTTAAGGGCGCTCAGCGAAGTGGGCGGTTGAATCGCGACCGTGGTCACAACGTTGCTCGCCTTGGTGCGGCGCTCTAACTTGCCTCGACACTGCCACATATGATCGCCGGGCGAGCACGGTAGCGCACACGCTCACGCTGGGATTTCGCATCGTCATCCGCGCGGACATTGGTCCGGAGAACTGACTCAACATGGTCAACAAGATTACGGTCGTTGGTGCGGGAAATGTCGGGGCGACTACCGCGCAGCGCATCGCCGAGAAGTCGCTGGGCCGCACGGTCGTCATGGTGGACGTCGTGGACGGTGTTCCGCAGGGGAAGGGTCTCGATCAATGGGAGTCCGCCCCGATCGAAGGATTCGACTCCCGCGTGATTGGCACGAACGGCTACGAGGAATCCGCAGACTCCGATATTGTGGTGATCACGGCGGGTATCGCGCGCAAACCCGGCATGACGCGTGACGACCTGCTCAACACCAACGCCGGCATTGTGAAGTCGGTGGCCGAGCAGGTGCGCGCGACATCGCCCAATGCCATCGTGATCGTGGTCTCGAATCCGCTCGACGTGATGTGCTTCGTCGCCAAACAGGTCACTGGCTTTCCGCGGGAACGGGTCATTGGCATGGCGGGCGTGCTGGATACGGCGCGTTACCGCTCATTTCTGGCGGAAGCGCTCGACGTGTCGGTGCTGGACATTCAGGCGATGGTGCTGGGTGGACACGGCGATACGATGGTCCCGCTGATTTCGTACACGACCGTGAGCGGCATTCCCGTGACGCAACTGATGCCACGCGAGCAGCTCGACGCCATCGTGCAGCGCGCGCGCGATGGTGGCGCCGAGATCGTGAAGTACCTCAAGACTGGTTCGGCGTACTATGCGCCGTCGGCCGGTGCGGTGCAGATGGTCGACGCCATTGTGCATGATCGCAAACGCATACTGCCCTGCGCCGCGTGGCTGGAAGGCGAGTACGGCATGTCAGGGCTGTTCCTCGGCGTCCCCTGCAAGCTCGGACGACGCGGACTCGAGAAAATTCTCGAGATCGAACTTACCAGCGACGAGCGCGCGGCGCTCGAGAAGTCGGCGCACGCCGTTCGCGAGCCGATGTCGATACTTTCTCTCTGATTCCTTCGGCACCGGCGCGCGCGTGCGCCGGTGTTGGCTTCAACCCTTTCCATGTACGGACTCTCGCGATTCTGGCGCAGCACGATTGGCAAGAAAATCGTGATGGCGGTAACGGGTATCATTGGGATCCTGTTCGTCATTGGCCACATGTCCGGCAACCTGCTGATGTTCAAGGGGCAGGAGGCCATGCATCAGTACGCGCTGCTGCTGCGCACCAGCATGCCGTTGCTGTATGTCATTCGCGGGGCGTTGCTCGCGGTCGTGGTCCTGCATGCCGTCTCGGCGTATCAACTCGCCATGCGTGCACGTGCCGCGCGTCCGCACGATTACGCGGTGCGCAAACCGCAGGTGACCACGTTTGCGGCCAGAACCATTCGCTGGGGCGGGGTGGTGTTGCTGGTGTTCATTGTCTTCCACCTGCTGCAATTGACCCTGGGCGTGGTCCATCCGCGCTTTACGCACCTCGATCCGTATAACAACGTCGTGATCGGTCTCTCCAATCCGTTGGTCGCGGGATTCTACCTGCTCGCCATGGCAGCGCTCGCGTTGCACCTCTACCACGGCATCTGGGCGTCGGTGCGTACACTCGGCGCGGCGCGCTCTGCGGTGCAACCACTCAAACGAACGGCAGCGATGGCCGTGGCGGTCATTGTGGCGGCGGGCTTCATGATCATCCCCATCGCCACACTGGCCGGTGCGTTCCTCGAAGCGCCGCCACTGGTGGAGACTCCTCTCACCACGGTCGAACAGCTGGTCGAACCTGCACCAGTGGTGACGCGGCCAGCCGGGGAGACCCGCTGACATGACCGATCTCCGTTCAA
The DNA here is from genome assembly GCA_031419135.1 of Gemmatimonadaceae bacterium. Lineage (GTDB taxonomy): Bacteria > Gemmatimonadota > Gemmatimonadetes > Gemmatimonadales > Gemmatimonadaceae > Gemmatimonas. Next base: position 1,406 of record JANOKE010000745.1, on the reverse strand, counting down.
AGGTTCCCAGCGGTCCGCTGGAGCAGAAGTGGGACGAACATCGTTTTTCCATGAAGCTGGTGAATCCGGCCAACAAGCGTCGGCACTCGGTGATCGTGGTTGGCGCCGGGCTGGCGGGTGCGTCCGCCGCTGCGACCATGGCGGAATTGGGATACCAGGTTGCGTGTTTTGTCTTCCACGATTCGCCGCGCCGGGCCCATTCCATCGCGGCGCAGGGTGGTATCAACGCGGCCAAGAACTACCAGAACGACGGCGATAGTGTGCGTCGACTGTTCTACGACACTATCAAGGGCGGCGATTTCCGGGCGCGCGAGGCCAACGTGTATCGGCTCGCGCAGGTGTCGGTGAACATCATCGATCAGTGCGTGGCACAAGGCGTGCCGTTTGCGCGCGAGTACGGGGGACTGCTGGCCAACCGTTCATTCGGCGGTGCGCAAGTCTCGCGGACATTTTATGCGCGCGGACAGACTGGACAGCAGCTGCTGCTCGGCGCGTATCAGGCCCTCGAACGGCAGGTCGGCCTGGGCAGCATCGCCATGCACACCTTCGAGGAGATGCTGGATGTCGTGGTGATCGATGGGCACGCGCGGGGCATTGTTACGCGCAACTTGCTGACCGGAGCGATTGCCTCGCATGCCGCCGACGCGGTGGTTCTGGCCACCGGTGGCTATGGCAACGTGTACTACTTGAGTACTAACGCGCTGTACTCGAATGCCACGGCCATCTGGCGGGCGTACAAGAAGGGTGCCGCGTTTGCCAACCCGTGCTATACGCAGATTCATCCCACCTGCATTCCGGTCAGCGGCGAGCATCAATCCAAGCTCACGCTCATGTCCGAGTCGCTGCGCAATGACGGGCGCGTGTGGGTGCCCATGAAGCAGGGTGACCACCGGGCACCGGCACAGATTTCCGACGCGGAGCGCGATTACTTCCTGGAACGGAAGTATCCGAGCTTCGGCAATCTCGCACCGCGCGATATCGCGTCGCGTGCGGCAAAGGAAGCGTGCGACGACGGACGTGGCGTGGGTCCGGGCGGACTGGGCGTCTATCTCGATTTTGCCGACGCCATCAAACGACTCGGCAAGAACACGATCGCGGAACGGTACGGCAATCTGTTTGACATGTACCAGCGCATCACCGATGAGAATCCGTACGAGGTGCCCATGCGCATCTACCCGGCGGTGCACTACACGATGGGCGGCCTGTGGGTGGACTACAACCTGATGTCCACCATCCCGGGTCTGCACGTCGCGGGCGAAGCTAATTTTTCCGATCACGGCGCGAACCGCCTCGGGGCCAGCGCGCTGATGCAGGGTCTCGCGGACGGCTACTTCGTCGTGCCTTACACGATCGGGAATTATCTGGTGAACGAACTCGGCAAAAAGCCCGCGACGACCCGCCCGGAA
>JANOKE010000744.1:0-2345 GCA_031419135.1 Gemmatimonadaceae bacterium | reverse complement strand
GACTTGCTGTCGTGCGTGTCGTGGTAGGTTGGATTCGGCAGCCAGCCACCGGTGTAACCCACCTCGGTGGCCAGTACCCCCGGCACGGCGCGCAAAATCTCCTCGACACCCCAAAAACAGCCGCCGGCCAGCAGGGCGACTTCGGTTTGGAGTGCCACGTGGTCGGTGTCGCTCATGTTGCACTCGTTCCGTCAAACAGTGTCCGAAACTCGCCGTAGCCCGACTGTTCCAACTCGGCCACCGGGATAAAGCGCAAAGAGGCGGAGTTGATACAGTAGCGCAGCCCCCCCTCGGCGCGTGGACCGTCGGGAAAGACATGGCCCAAATGCGAGTCGCCATGACGCGAACGCACCTCGACCCGTCGCATGCCGTGTGAACTGTCCACCTTTTCCTCAACGTTGGGGGCGACCGGCCGCGTGAAGCTGGGCCATCCGCTTCCGGAGTCGAACTTGTCGGTTGAGGCGAATAGTGGCTCGCCGGTAACCACGTCCACGTAAAGCCCTGCGTCGTGGTTGTCCCAGTACGCGTTGCGAAATGGCGGTTCGGTACCGCACTGCTGCGTGACTGCGTATTGCTCGGGCGTCAAATTCCGCGCGAGCTCGTCGGAGGAAGGCTTGGTATAGTCGGGCACGGCAGTCTATTGCTCCGGGTAACGGTTGGGATGTCCACCGCAAATCAATAATCCACTATTACCCGCGCGGGTTCCATCCCTGCATCTTACTCACCATGACCTCCCTCGCATTTCTCGGAACAGGCCTGCTGGGCTCGGCCTTTGTCGAAGCCGCAGCCACGCGCGGCGACTCCATCACCGTGTGGAACAGAACCACCGACAAGGCTCGCGCCCTGACGCGGTTTGGCGTATCGGTTGCTGACACGCCCGCCGCCGCGGTGCGCGGCGTGACCCGTGTGCACCTCGTACTCAAGGACGATGCCGTGGTGGAGGAGGTGATTGCGACACTCCGGCCGGGGCTGTCGCCCGAGGCCATCATCGTCGACCACACCACGACTCAGCCGGCACGCACGGCCGAGCGAGCATTGCGATTGAATGCCGACGGGGTTCGCTATCTGCACTGTCCTGTCTTCATCGGGCCCACAGCAGCGCGAAAGGGAGAGGGGTCGATTCTCGCGGCAGGCCCTGCGGCGTTGTTTGAGGTCGTAAAGCCCGCACTTGAGCGCATGGCCACAACGGTACACTACCTCGGGGACCGTCCCGATCTGGCCGCCGTATACAAACTGCTTGGCAACGCGTTCATCATTGGTGTGAGCGCACTGGTGGCCGACGTTTTCTCGATCGCCGCCAGTGCGGGTGTGCAACCGTTGGACTCGCTGAACGTGCTGGAGTTCGTCAATCCCTTCACTACCATCGCAGGGCGCGGGCGCAACATGGCCGCCGGCAACTATACCGCCAGCTTCGAGCTGGCGATGGCGCGCAAGGATGTGCGTTTGATGATGGAAACGGCGGGGTTGTTGCCCCTCTCGGCGCTGCCCGGTATTGCGTCGCGAATGGATGCCCTCATCGACAGCGGACATGGCCGCGACGATTTGTCCGTGCTGGGCAAGGCGGCGATCGGACGGTGATCCGGCAATCATCACCGCAGACAGTCGCGCGTCAGTTGCCGCGTCGCGCATGCAGGGCAACGTTTGTTTTCGCCCTCGCCTGGACAGCAACGGGTTGTGCATCGACGCCCGCGACCGCGGCATCTACGACAGCAACCGCGCGCGCCAACCTTGGCAGCGTCGACACGCAAATCGGCACCGGTGCACGCGCTGCCGTGCGGCAGTGTCTGTATGTGCATTATGACGGCACGCTGGCCGATGGACGCGCATTTGAATCATCGCGCACACCGTTGCCCAGCGGACAGATGCCACCACCTATTGCATTCGAGTTGGGTGCGGGCAGTGTGATGGCTGGGTGGGAGAAGGGACTCGTGGCCATGCAGGTGGGGGGCAAGCGACGCCTGTTCGTTCCGTACGCAATGGCGTACGGCGCCAGCGGCCGACCACCGTCAATTCCGCCGCGCACCGATCTGGTGTTCGACATCGAACTCCTCGCGGTCGCTCCGCCGCTGCCAACATCCAGCAACGCACCGCGCGCCGAAGCGGCGCACACGTGTCCGGCGTGGGCATCGGTTAACCGCGCGCGTTAGGGTCTCGGTGGCTTGACCACGCGAAATGAAAAACGCAGTTCCACCTGCTGAGGAACGGGCACGTTGTTGCGTTTGGCCGGTCGAAATTTCATGCGCGGCAAAGCGTCGCGCACCGCAGCGGCGAACAGCGGGTGGGTCGTCTCCAGCGCAATGAAGCTTGAGACGTCAGGACGGCCGTTCGTATCGACGACGAACGTG
>JANOKE010000743.1:0-1228 GCA_031419135.1 Gemmatimonadaceae bacterium | reverse complement strand
CTGCTGACAGCGGACCAGCACCTTCGCGCGTATGATGCGGTGACGACCGTGTGGGACTGAAGGCTCAGTGGCTCGTTCGACGGAGCTACGGCAAGGGAATCTGCTGGTGAGACTGCGAACGTCGCTCGTTGCGGCAAGCTTTTGTGCAGCACTCTGCGGTTGCAGCGAGAGCACGGCGGCTCCCATCTAACAGGTCACCGCGGTGACGCTGCAAGCTCCCAACGATTCGCTGTTTCCGGGTCGCACCATGCGCGTGAATGCCGCGGCGACTGGCGACTCCACCATCGGTTCGGCGCCACGTTTCATCTGGACGAGCTCTGACACGAGTGTGGTGGTCGTCGATTCCCTGGGCACCATACTGGGAGTCGGCGTCGGAACGGCGGTCGTGCGCGCAGAGCTCCAAGGGCAACGGGCGCAACGATCCGTGCGAATCGTGTTGCAACGTGCCGATGGCGGTGTGACCTTCAGCGATGGTTCGGCGAATGACAGTAGAGGCTGCGCTCTGGCGTCCGGCGCTGTCTACTGTCGCGCCAATCCAACCGCTGTCGATTCGACGCCACTGCTGGTCAAAATGCCTGGAGGCGCCGGACTGTCGTTTACCGCCGTCGAAGGCAGTCTGCACGCTGCCTGCGCGCTCAACGTCGACGGGCGCATCATGTGCTGGGGCAGCAACGCACACTATCTGTTCGCCCGGTCGGGCACCGTTGCAGCCGACACGGGACCAGTCGCCGTCAGCACCGCTCGCCGCTTCACGACGTTTACGCACGGTGGCCACGCCCAGACATGCGGCGTGGATCGCACGGATGGTATCGTGTACTGCTGGGGACACAATGATTTCTTTCAATTGGGCCGAGGGGTTCAGAGTCCGCAGGACTCTACCCCGACACCCGTCGGAGGGAATCTCCGCGGTGTGCTGGTAAGCACGGTGAATTTCTCAACGTGTCTGCTTGACGTGCAGGGCGCCGCATTTTGCGCTGGAGGCGCCAATGCCGATCGATCGAGGCTCGGTATCGACGGAACAACCCTCCCAGCGGACGTTCCGATGCCGGTCACGGGCGGCTTGACATTCAAGAGCCTCTCATCGGGTGACAGCGGGGTGTGCGCCATCTCGAATTCGAATGAGGCCTGGTGTTGGGGGCTTAACAGCAGTGGCCAATTGGGAATCGGCACAACGGTCAATCCACCGACCGGCCCGCAACAGGTGCTTGGGAGTCTGAAGTTTGCGCTG
>JANOKE010000742.1:0-3271 GCA_031419135.1 Gemmatimonadaceae bacterium | reverse complement strand
CGGACGCCTACGGCCCACGTTCCGCTCCATCTGGTTTGTTGGAGGCAGTGTGGTCTCCGCCGAATGCCTTCGTCTCAGGCTCGCCGACGAAGTTCGCTATGGATCCTGCCGATCCTGATTGGTGATGGGATCCCGTTCTGCGACAAGCTCGACAGCGACATCGCCCTCCATCTGGCGGAGGTCAAAGCCTACACGAGCGGCATGGTGGAGCTTCGCTACCACGTGCAAGGACGTCGCGCGGCGATTGTCGGGATTCGGGAACCTGACCCGTAAGGCCGGTTACACAAAGGTATGCGATTTCAATGTGAAGGTGTGTGGGCGTTGGTGCTCGCGTCGATTGTGGGGTGCGGCATGTCGGAGGCGACGCACACGTCCGCTACCGCAGCTGATACCGCGCGTCCCGATGCCGCGGGGGACGATTCCGCGATGACGATTGCTGGCACGGCATCAGTTCCGCAGGAACATCCAGATCAGACCAAAGCAGGCCCGGCGAAGGGCGTTGTTCCGCTCGAAACGACTGTTCGCGCCGACATGCAGCATGTGAACATGCATATCGAGCCCGGCATTGTACTGGCGATTTCGCGTTTGCGCGGCACCGTAATGCCTACCAGGAAGGGTCTGCCGCCGGCGCTCAATGACAAGCGTTCCATGATCATCAACATTGAGAGTGGCGATATTGCCATTGATACGAACAGCCTGGCAATGCTGCTCAATCGGCATGTGTTTGGTTATGCCGGGTCGCCACTCCGCAATCTGCATGTGTCGATGGATGGTAATGAGATGGTGCAAACCGGTGTGATGCGCAAAGGTGTATGGTTGTCATTTCGTATCCGCGCAACGGTGGCGTTGACGCCGGATGGCGAAATACGCGTGCATCCGACAGCGATTTCGGTGGCCGGCGTTGGCGTGAAGGGATTGTCCCGATGGCTGGGCGGATTGAGCAAGTTGATCAAGCTCGAACCCGGTCACGGCGCGCGTATTGACGGTGAGGACTTCGTGTTGAACCCCACCAAAATGCTTCCACCGCCCGTCATTCGTGGCATGGTGACGTCAATCAAACTCGAGCCGGGAGGAATGCGGCAGCGGTTTGGATCGGCGGAGGCGGCAAGGGTCCCGCTCGTGCATCGTCCCGGCTCGTCGGCGAAGAACTTCATGTACTTTCACGGCGGTACGCTGCGATTCGGGAAACTGACAATGTCAGGAACTGATCTCGAAATTGTCGATGCGGACCCGTCAAATGCGTTTGACTATGCGCTGGATCGGTATCAGGAACATCTGGTGCAGGGGCACTCCAACACGACGCCGGTGGACGGACTGATCGTGGTCATGCCCGATGTGCGGACGTTGAAGGCGTCGACGGTTCCGGTGCGGAAGTAGCGACAGACGTAGCCACCCTTCGCCGTGTACGTTCAGTCGGCGCCTGGGGCGTAGCGCATAACACGCACGCGCCACTCCCGCACGATCGCCGGCCACGGTCGCCGCAGGAGACGCGCAACGATGCGGCGCAGGTCCTCGAGCGTCGGGCCGGCACGAAGCCACTCCTTCACCGCTGGTGTGCCGCCGTGTTCAAAGATCATGGCCGTCAGCACGGCACCGGCCGGGTACGAAATCGGCGACGGATACGATCGCGACAGAATGGAGTCGAGCGAGAGCATCGGACGCGCGGCGAGCGTGGCAGCGAGCGCCCGTGCGGCCGTGGGGAAATCCACGCCGGCTGTGCCGCCGATCCACGTGGGGACGCCTTCGGACACGAAGTACCAAGTGTCGGCACTGAGGAGTGGCGCGAGGATGAGGTGCGCGAGCTCATGACGATACTCCTCTCCAAGTGCAGGAATGCCGGAGAACAATTGACGGTTTACCGGCTGCGCTGCGCCGCCGGTCGCGCCAAACTTGATACGTGATTCGAGTCCCATGATGCGGTACACTTCGTCCACATCGCGCAACAGATAGTAGGTGAGTGGTGCCAGCGGTGGCACGCCGAACGCGGTAGCGAGGGAGTCTGTGAACGCGACGGCACGCTGCGCCCGCAGCCGCTTGTACGGATACCCGGGCGCGTACACGTACGTAATCGGGCCCACCGTGTCGCGATGCCACGAGTTCGTGTTCCGCAGGAGCGCATTCGAAAGCCGCCACCTGCCCTCCTCGCGAACGACAAACACCGTGACCGTCATGTCGGTCCACCATGTCGCAGGTGGCGCTTCGTTCAGGCGAAACGCGGTCGTGATGCGAAACACGCTATCGCGTGGCGTGTCGACCGGATGGATCGTCAGGATTTCCGGGACCGCATCATCGCGCAGATAGACGCCGGCCAGATCATACGTTTTCCACCGACGTTGCTCGGTCGCCGACCAGTACACCGACGGCTTGCCGGCCGCCACCGACAACTGCCCCTGTTTCGAGACCAGATACGCCTCCCACGTGCGATAGGCGCGCATCGCATTGGCAGACAGCGTAGCGACCTCGACCCGTGAACGCACCGGTTGGGCCGCGACCCTTGCGACCGCGAGTCCAAGATGCACGGCGACCGCAACCAGCAGCAACCGGTGTCGCGGGATGATCGCCACGATGCACATCACGTGCAGCGACTCAACGCGCTGGCCGTGGCAGTGCCGACGGCGGAACCAATCCAAGCAGCCGCATGTAGCTGGACAGTTGACTGTAGTGCTCCGCGAGATCAGTGACCAGGAGGATGAGGTAGCGAACTCGGAGCACGGTTTGTGGACCGCTCGGAGTACTGATGGTGAGCTCGTCAGCGAGCTGCGCATCCGTAAGCGCCTCGATCGCGTTACGACAAAGCACCAACGATGCGCGCAGGCGCGTGATCAGCGTGTCTTTCGGCCACTGGGCCTTGATCGTATCCGCCAGAGAGTCCTTGGCTGCCACGACGTGCTTCTGCTCGCCGAACATTGCGCAGAGCCGGTAGTTGGCATCTTCGAGATGCTGGGCAATGTAGCCAATGCTTTGCTGCACCGGCGTTGGCCGAAACCCATACTGACTCGCCGGAATCGAGTCAAACGCCATCAACAACCAGCCGCCGTATGGAGGCCCAAATGAAAGAAATGATCGCGCCACGCCGGTCGGTGCCGGTGATGCTGCGGTGCGTGGCGTTTGCTGGGCACCGACCATCAACGGGACGCACAACGCAGCGAGCGAAATCGCGAGGCGCCAATGAAAGGTGTGCATGTTCGCCGGTGGTTGTTGAAGGCTTGCCGCACCGATGGCAGATTCTCCGAACCTGAATGTCGGCCACTGCCTGTCGCCCACGTTCGGA
>JANOKE010000741.1:0-1924 GCA_031419135.1 Gemmatimonadaceae bacterium | reverse complement strand
GCACTGTAAACGCGGAGTCCCGAATCGGCACCCGGTGTGTCGGCCGATACAGATCGCACCAGCGTGCCACGCGGTGTGAGTTCCACCAATCCCCCCGCGCGCATGCCGCCGTTGCTCGTGTGTTTCATTTGAAACGTGGCCAGCACGTTGCCTTGCGGCAGTCGCACGAACGAGTGCGGGTGTGTGTAGCCGTCCACATCACCAAACTCTGCCGCGATACGCGGCGCATCGGGCGTGGTCAGGTCGAACACGAATGAGCGACCGGAGCCGTAGCCATTGGCAAACAGCTGACGGTCAGCGGGCAGTTCGTGCTCGGTGTGGTGCGGGACGTTTATCACACCAGGCACCGGCAGCGTCGTGACCAGTCGGCCGTAGCGGGCGGTATCGGAGGCGTCGGCGGTCACATCGACGACCGCGAGGAAGTCGGGCTGGGTCGTGTCGGCCGAGGCGGTCCAGAGATACAGATAGTCACGCGTAGCGGTCTGCTTGTTCGACATCGTCGTGTCTTTCGTGGCGCCGTCGCGGGGCGGGGCGCAGGCGACGAGCAGGCCGAGTACAGCGGTAAGGCGAATGCGGGTCATTGCGCTGGGGGTGAGTAGGGTGGTCGTCAAACGTGTGACCGAAGTGCTTCGCTCTCAGGGATCTTCGCGTGGGATCGCGTCGCCTGACGATCCCGTCGTTCCATACTGCCGGGTGAACATCACGACCGAACGCTGCTGCGGTCGCACCCAATCATGGAACCGGTCGTCTCGCCTGTGCAACGTCCTGTTCAGCACTCACCGACGTCGAAGCGTCCCGTCGCCGAAACACTTTCGCCGGGATCGGTGGTGTAGTCGAAGCCGAGCGTGCCCTTGCCACCTTTGCCATGAATGTGCAACAGGGCGCGATCGCCGTCGATGTCCGGCACAATATGGACCACTGGGGGAGCTTCGCGTGCTCACGTGTGATCGGGTTGGCGCAGGTCGGTGCGCTGAGTCGATTTGGCGCGGTCTTGCGCGTATGAGATGTCGACCAACACCGCGAGGACCCCATGCCGGCATCACAAACCCTTGTGCTCGCCGCCATCGTTGCCGCCGACGGCGGGGGAGAACCCAATGCGCCACAACCAGTAGCTCTCCTCTCCGTGACTCCCGGGAGTCGAGCCAAGACGCCGCCAAGTCTTTCACATGCGATTGCTCATATATACGTTTCAGGCTACATATATATACGAGGAGTACGTGGCCAGGAAATATCCATCAACCACCACAGGCGCCAAGCGCGTTGAGGAGCCCAAGGTGGCCATGAGCTATCGGTTGTCGCGACAGCAGATCGCGCGCGCGCAGCGCGTCCTCGGCACATCCACGGCCACCGCGACCATCGAGGAGGCGCTGGACCTGGTGGTCTTCCGTCGCGAACTCGTCGACGGCGTGAACACAGCGTTCGGAATCCCGATGCGAGATGCATTTCCGGCGTCGAGCGGGCGAAAGCGCCGCTGACCATGGGTGCGCGCCGCCCACACGTCGTCGACACGCATCTGTACATCGACGCGCTGCGGACCGAGGAGGGGAAGAACGCTCTCAACGAGTTTCAGCAGGCGTTCGCTCCCTTTCTGCATTTCAGTGCCGTCGTGGCGCAGGAGCTCCGCGCGGGTGTGCGAACGGCGGACGGACTTCGACTCGAGGCTGGTGTATTTGCGCCCTACGAGCGTCGCGGGCGCCTGGGGAAAGGGCCGCCACGCGGGAGAGCGTGCGGCGAATGACGCGAACGGCGTGCACGAAGGAGAGGGTGTCCGGGTCGCGCGGCATGGGCGTGGCCGCCAGCGCCGCCTCGTGCATCAGCCCGCGCACGGCGAAGTGGGCCAGCAACAGCCCGTACGCTTCCTGACGCACCAAGTCCGGCGTCTTGCTCCGCAGAACGATCCGCGCGCCCCGGAGATGCGTCTTCA
>JANOKE010000740.1:0-3839 GCA_031419135.1 Gemmatimonadaceae bacterium | reverse complement strand
TCAACACCTTCAACGCCAACAAGCCCAACTTCCGCTGGGACGACTGGAAGCTGTCGCGCTCGCGTCTCGACGTTACCCAGACGCTGGGTACGCAGAGTGTGTATGGCTTCATGAGTGATTACTACCGCGAGCAGAAGTTGCGCTTCGGGTCGGTGGTGCCGGGCGGCAGTGGCGCGCCCATCGATCCGGGGTATCCGCTCGGCATCGAAATGCGCGTGGACAGCTGGCAGTTGGCTGCACCGGCAACTCGTAACACGCAGTTCTATCAAATGCAGTTGGTGAACAAGTCGGCCGACGTGTACGGTACCGGCATTGACTACGACTCGCTGTACTACGGCCTTGGCCCCGGATTCCTGCAGAATGGCCAAGCGGTTACCGTGTACTATGATTTCGCCGTGAATACGCTGTACGCGACGGGCGGCGGCACCAGTGGGCAGTGCTCGACCACATACCCCCGACGCTACGCGAATGGGTCGCAGGACGGCTGTCAGGGCGGCGGCTTTACCGCATGGGGCGTGTACACGATGACGCTGCTCAAGTCGCCGTTGGGTGACATGCGCAACAAGCTGTTCAGCAATCCGAACAGCCCGTACTTCAATCCAACCAGCCCGTTGGCCGACGACACCATCACGTTCAACCACGCGAAGCGTAACTCCTTCGGCCAGACGTCGCAGAACATCAACCGCTCCATGCGGTCGGGGTTCGGCATGATGTCATCGACGGAGCTCAACTACATGGATGGGCGTAATCCGTCCGACCTGTCGCTGGTGAATTTTACGCAGCTCATCGGACCCGAGGAGTGGAGCGGCACCTTCCCGACGCTTGAGAACACCAAGTTCCCGAAGTTCGTGCCTGGGAACGCGACGAACTCGCTCACCGGCCAGCCGTTCGGCAAGTGGGACTACAACAACGACGGGGTGCAGGACACCATCTCGGTAACCGGGTGCGGCGCGCGGGGATGCGCGGCGTTGTGGAGCGATACCATCCATAACGGCACCGCGTCGCGCTTGGGGAACATCCTCAATACCGTGTCCGCCGGACCGTTCAAGCTGAAGGCGAACGACACCACGCAATTTCTCTGGGCGTACTCCTGGAACAGCGACTCCACTACGATCCGGCAAACCATCGACGGCGTTATCAACAGTTACCTCACCAACTACGAGGGGCCGGCACCATTCCCCTTTCCCGCAGTGATTTCGGGCAAGTCGTACACGATTGCCTCGGCCGAGTTGATCGACTCGACTACGTTCGGGCAGGCGAGCGCCAGTGTCGGCTCGGTGATCACGGTGCGTTTTCCGAATATCAATGCGGTCGATCCGTACATGGTGCGGCTGGTGAGCAAGGCGCGGAGCGACTCCATCGCCGGCAACGCGACCGTGCGTCGCGTCCTTCGGCTCAATCCCGGTTTGTTGAATCGGCTATCGGTGCGGGCGAACGACAATCTGGCGGCCGTCCTGCTGTTCAAGTCATGCAACGGCGGCGCGTCATTCACGACCACCACCGGTAATTCCCCCACCTGCACCGACGCACCCACGCGTGCGCTTGATCTGGGCGTGAACGCATTTTCGTGGAGACCAATCGCGACGGTGAACTACGTGGCGGGCCTCCCGGCGATTGGGGCGTTCGCTGAGGCCGTTCAGGCCGGAAAGACCTATCTGTACTCGTACGTCACCCGATCGCGCGGTTACTCGGATTTCCGCATTGTTGACTCGACGGCTGCAGGCTTCATCGCCACCGACGTGCAGAGCACGCTGGGTTTTCCGCTCGATACAATCAACTCCAGCTTATCCAGCGCCGGACCGTCCACGATACAGGTCTATGCGCCCATCACCAACGTCGCCGGGCGCTCGTTTGCGCGGGTCGATACATCGACGGTTACGGGAAATGCGTCGCAGTCACTGATCTACGGCTCGGTATCCAACGATGTGTCGGGAACGACTCGACTGGTGTGGGGGAACCAATTCATCGTGCGGAAAACGATCGACACGGTGACCAGCGCCACCACCACTACCGTGAACGTGCGATGGGTGCTTCCCAGCGCGGCGACAACCGCGGTTGGTCCGGCGACACCGAACTTTGTCGCCCGCGACCAGGCGTTCTCGGTGAACCAGAACGTGCCGGTGCGAATCGGCGCGTTGCTCCAGATAACCGGCACCCTTCGCGGCACCAGCGGGTCGGCCAGGGTGTTCATCGACACCATCGCGTCACCGTCGGCGGTGAACCACGGGTTCGTGTGGGTCACGGGTGACAACCGGCCAATTTTCATCATTAACGACCAGTACGCGGCCAACCGTGAGCGCGACGAGCTGGCGTCACCACTCTATCCGGGTTACACGGTAATTCCGCGTGACACGGCGAACGCGGCCAACGGTTTTGTCCAGGAGCTGACACCGTTTGGCGCTATTCGCGATCGCAACTTCGTGCTGCGCGGTGTCAACGACACGTTATCGGTCGCGGCGCGCGTGTTCGTTCCGCAGATACAGCCGATCATCGGCGCGGGCAACAAGCGCATCAAAGGCGGTCAGTACTTGCTCACCTGGCTGGCGGATCCGTTTGGCTCACGGGCGCCGTTCAAGCTTGACCCGGTGGCAGATCTGCAGGGCGCGGTGAACGCGTCACTGCTGGACGCGACCGCCAAGGCCACCACCATCACCGAGACGTCGGCGGCCATCAGTACGCTGGTTGGTGCGACCACGGCGCGCCCGTTGCAACGCGTGCGGTTGCCGTTCACGATGACGTTCCGTGACGTCGATGGCAGAACCGAAGCGGTGAAGTTCGCCATGCTCAAGCGGGCGAGCAACTCACGACTGCTGGGCTCGGGCAACGATACGGTTCGCGTGACGATTGCGGACAGTGTCTGGTTGCCGGGCGACACGCTGATCGCGCTGCAGCGGGTGGAGCGAGACAGCTCGGTGGGCACGGGTGCGGCACGCTACGTGGTGGTGCAGGCGGACGGCACGAATGGATTCCGCCCCATTCCGGTACTGGTTCCCGACTCCATTGGCATCAACAAGTTACTGGTTGCCTGCACGGGAGGTGTCACGGGATCGGGCGTGCGTCCAGCGGCCGACGCGGTGACCTGCAACCCGCTGGTCATCAACAGTCGAGGCACCCTTCCGGTGGCGGTCGGTACGGCTGCCGGTGGATACCTGCCGGTGCAAACGGGATGGCGACAGTTCATTGAGATCGCCCGCCCCTTCGACCAGCGCTCGGTGGTGCAGCTGGTGGCCACCCCGTTCTCGACCAACGCGACGGTGAGCAAGGCGGATCTGGAGCGCGTTTCGGTGGTGCCAAATCCGTACATCGCGCGATCGGACGTCGATCAGTTGAGCGGTCGCACGCCCACCGGTCGCATTTATTTCACCGGGGCACCCGAGCAAGGCATCTTGCGGATCTACTCGGTGTCCGGGCAGTTCCTGCAGGAACTCACGTGGACGAAGAACGATCTCATCTATCAGGGAAACAATGCCCCGACCGGCGACCTTCCGTTCAACCTCCGTACCCGTGAAGGGTTGGACATGGGTTCGGGACTCTACCTCTACGTGCTTACTGCGACTGGCGCCAGCGGGAACGGCCAGATTCAACGCGGCAAGTTCGTGATCATCCGTTAACGGAGTGGCGATGAACATCCTTCGCATTATCGGCGCCGCTGGCGCCGCCACCGTCCTGCTGAGTGCTTCCGTCCGCGCTCAGGGGCCGGGAGGTATTCTTCCCACGCCGCAAGACACCCCGAATCGACAGGGTACGCGCGGCGCCAATTGGCTTCACCTCGGCATCGGTGCGCGCGGCGGCGCAATGGCCGGCGCGGTGGGAAGTTCGGTGTCCGGACCTACCGGTTG